>WGCX01000176.1 GCA_015493575.1 Desulfobacteraceae bacterium
CATTAAAGATTTAAGAGGGTCAGGCTTTCCTTATTGTCATTATCTCAACTTTTGAGGTTAACATATATTTATAGTTTGATAACAACGAATAAGAAAAGCCTGACCCCCGTTTTGGAAAAATTTCAATTAAAAAACTTGATAATCGAGTATTGTTAAAATCTATGTGCATCTTTTTAAAATTTTTAAAAACTATTCAATCAGAATGTTGAGTGCCTGATGATGGCAGTGGACCCTAAATTAATTCATGAAAGGAAAATTTAATGAATGTTTTTATACAGACCCTTGTTGCCGGGCTCCTCATAGGGGGAGTATATTGTCTTATAGGGATCGGTATGTCTCTGATAATGGGTGTCATGGGGATTATCAACCTTGCACACGGGCAATTGATGATGGTAGCCATGTATATCACCTTTGTCCTTTCCTACTATTTTCATATAGATCCTTATTTTTCCCTTGTCGTTTCCATGCCGGCTTTGTTTCTGTTAGGCTGTATCCTGCAGAAATATTTTTTAAATCCTTTGATGGAAGTGGATTCAATTCTACCGGAGAACCAGGTGCTGATGACAGTTGGGATTGGTATCGTATTAACCGAAATAGCGAGATTTATTTTTTCTTCAGATTATAAGAGTGTGAAAACTTCCTATGGAGGTAAATC
Source organism: Desulfobacteraceae bacterium (assembly GCA_015493575.1). Taxonomy (GTDB): domain Bacteria; phylum Desulfobacterota; class Desulfobacteria; order Desulfobacterales; family Desulfobacteraceae; genus WGCX01. The sequence continues at coordinate 656 of WGCX01000176.1, forward strand.
CTTTTTTATCGGTAATATATCTTTTAATCTTCCCATGTGTATGGCCTTTATTTTTGCCATTGTTATTACGATGGCGCTGTTCTGGTTCCTTTCGAGAACGGATATGGGACGATCAATACGGGCGACAGCCCAGGATAAAGAGGCTGCCACCCTGATGGGGATTAACAGCAGTCGTATTACCATTATAACCTTTGGGCTGGGTTCGGCACTTGTGGCAGCTGCAGGAAGTCTGCTGATGCCAATTTATTATCTTTTCCCGGATATTGGAGGCCCCTTTACCCTTAAGGCGTTTATTATCTGTATCCTGGGTGGCCTCGGGAACACCACCGGAGCCATATTAGGCGGGCTTACCCTTGGTATTGCAGAATCCTTCGGGGGGACTTATATCGGCATGGGTTATAAAGATATAGTTGCATACGTTATTTTTGTACTTGTTCTTATTTTGATACCGGGAGGACTTACCGGTCTGAAACGTTTAATCAAATCATAAGGGAAAAACATCATGACAAAAAAAAATCTGTCTTTAATTCTGCTTCTAATTTTGTTCTTGATTTTTCCCCTGGTGGTACATTCCGATTATTATCGACATCTTGTTATTATTACGCTTATTTGGGTGGTGATAGGATCTTCCTGGAATCTTCTCGCAGGCTACACAGGCCAGGTATCCTTTGGCCATGCTATTTTTTTTGGTGTTGGTGCATACACTGCCGGAATATTTGTCACACACCTTGGGATTTCCGCATGGTGGGGTATGGCGTTCGGCGGGATTACCGCCATGGTGATAGGCCTTGTTGTGGGGTGGATCTGTTTCAGATTAAGGGGACCATACTTTGCCCTTGCAACACTTGCAGGTGGCGAAATTTTCAGACTTATCGCCGTGAACTGGACAAGCTTAACCGATGGAATGGTCGGGATACTGATTATTCAGACATTCAGGAGTAAAATTCCCTATTATTATATTGCATTGTTCATGGCAGTTTCCTGTATTGGCGTTATCTATCTCATCATGAAATCGAAATGGGGTTATTATTTTGTATCCATAAGAGAGGATCAGGATGCAGCGGAATCAATGGGTATAAATACCGCTTTATATAAAAATATCTCTCTTCTTGTCAGTGCTTTTTTTACCGGTGCTGCGGGTGCTTTTTATATGAATTACATGGCGTTTATTGACCCCAATGTAGTATTTTCCCTGCATTTTATTTCCATTATGGCAATCCTTGTTGGCATTGTAGGCGGTGTAGGTACCATAATGGGACCGGCTGTTGGGGCGTTTATAATGGTTGGAATCCAGGAGACATTCAGGAGTTCCTTTTTCGGCCTTGCACCGGAATGGGTAAGTCAGGCCCATGCAATGGCTTTTGGTCTGCTTGTGGTTTTTGTTATCATGTATCTTGCCAATGGAGTTGTTGGAGACTGGGCAAAAATAAAACGTTATGTGTTCAGGATTAAGCCTTCATCCACTGAATAACCGTGCAATTGCCATGAGGCCGGGCTGGTGGCTTTTAAACGGCCTCAAAGAATCAAATATTCTGACAAATATGGAAACTCTTATGATTAATGGTACTTTACAGGAGTTTCATACAAAAAAAATAAAAGGGGAAGAAACTATAATATGGCACTCCTTGAAATAAAAAATCTTGTTAAAACCTTTGGGGGGTTAGCAGCAGTAAATAATGTCAGTTTTAACGTTGAGCAGGGAGAAATATTCGGCCTGATCGGTCCCAATGGATCTGGTAAAACCACTACCTTTAATTGTATCAATCATTATTTCCCTATAACTTCAGGAGATATTATTTTTAAAGGTAAAAGTATTACAGGACTTAAAACACATCAGATCTGCCATCTGGGAATCGGCCGCACATTTCAGATTGTAAAACCCCTTGCAAGAATGAGTGTGCTTGAGAATGTAACGGCCTCGGCATTCTGCCGCGCTAACTCCATAAGAGAAGCAAAGAAACAGGCCCTTGAGGTACTTGATTTTGCCAATCTTATGGATGAAAAGGACAAACAGGCAAAAAGTCTTCCCATAGGCGGGAGAAAAAGGCTTGAAATTGCACGTGCCCTTGCAACAAAGCCGGAGCTTTTACTCCTTGATGAGACTGCAGCAGGTTTAAATCCCGGGGAGCTTGATGAAGCCATTGACCTTATTAAAAGGATAAGGCAAAGTGGTATTACTATTCTTATTATAGAGCATATTATGAAGCTTATCATGACTATATCCGATCGTATTCATTGTATCAGTTTTGGTGAAACCATTGCCCAGGGCAAACCTGAAGAAGTTGCCAGGGACAGGGGAGTTATTGAAGCCTACCTCGGAGGTGACTATGCTCAAAATTAACGGAATAGATGTTTTCTATGGTGATTTGCAGGTGTTATGGGATGTTGAATTTGAAATAAGATCCGGGGAAATAGTTGTATTGATAGGTGCCAACGGAGCCGGGAAATCCACTACCCTCAAAACCATATCCTCCATGCTTTCACCTGCAAAAGGGACAATAGAGTTTGAAGGTACCCGCCTTGATCAGCTTCCGGCTCACAGGATTATAGAATACGGCATCGTTCATGTTCCCGAGGGGCGACGTCTGTTCCCGGATATGAGTGTGGAGGAGAACCTGATCCTTGGGTCCCTCAGGGGTGATGCCAGGTCAAAACGCTATGAAACAATGGAATACGTGTATAGTCTTTTTCCAATTCTCAGTGATAGAAAACAACAGATGGGTGGGACCCTTTCAGGTGGTGAACAGCAGATGCTTGCCATTGGAAGAGGATTAATGGGGCATCCGAAATTAATGATGTTTGATGAACCGTCCCTTGGACTTTCACCACTTCTTGTGGGGCAGATATTTGAAATTGTAAAACAGATCAATAAAGAAGGTGTAACCATTCTCATGGTGGAACAGAATGTAAATCAGACACTTGCAATGTGTGACCGTGCCTACATCCTTGAAAACGGAAGAACCGTGCTTGAAGGTACGGGCAGTGAACTGATGGCAAATGATCATGTAAGAGAAGCTTTCCTCGGGATCTGATTCCCTGGATCGGATTCTGTTGTTCAGCTCAATATCTGAAATTGTATGAAATCCGCAATGGCATACCGGAAATACAGCGGTTGCTTTGGGACCTTATGATTTTTTGAGATACTTTAGCGCAGTTCAGCTCGGCCTCATGGCCGCTATCAGTATTTCATGGCTGTTATAAGTATTTATGAACCGGCATGGAAAAAAAGGTTGACAAGCAGAGCAGAAACATATAAAAGTGTTTTGTTTTTTTCAAGGGCCGTTAACTCAGTTGGCAGAGTATCTCCCTTTTAAGGAGAGAGTCGTTGGTTCGAGCCCAACACGGCCCACCATTTTTTTGATATTGCGTCCCCATCGTCTAGCCTGGTCCAGGACACTGGCCTTTCACGCCGGCAACAGGGGTTCGAATCCCCTTGGGGACGCCACTTAAATAACAAGGCTTTCAGCGTTTGCTGAGAGCTTTTTTATTTGGCGGACACAAAATTTTGTTGTTGCCACTCTCTGATTTCCATGGCTTTCTTAATCCATCAGTGTAAGGATCGAAAATTTTATAAGTTGAACGAAATTGCTTGTCTTCTTTTCCCATCTACTTCGTTGCATCAAAGGCCGAATACGTTGAGTATGCAACCTTTAATGCGCCTTGTACATGGGGTAGGAATTCTGCGCTATTTCTGTTCAACTTATTTCATCTCCGATCCTAAGTCGTTTTCAATATGATACAAGCTTTTCCATGAACCGTGGTAAAGAGACTACGGTTACATCGCTGCTTACTGGGAATTCGTCCTCGCCACCGTAAATAACGTATTTCCGGGTAGCGCCCACATCATCGCAAATTGAGCTATAATGCCGCCCCAATTTGGGATTTGTACCATATTTTATTTCTACAGCCCATATTTCTGATGATGGCATTCTGATGACCATGTCAATTTCTGCTCCTGCAACTGTGCGGTAAAAATATGTTTCAGCACGTCGGGGCAATACCGAGTGTATGTTTTCCATCACAAAACCTTCCCAGCTTTTACCAAGTATTGGATTAGAGAGCAAGGCATCATAATGGTTGATTCCAAGCAGTCGATGTAAGATCCCGCTGTCTCGAACGTAATAGCGCGGCGTTTTAATCAGCCGTTTTTTGACATTGGCATGCCATGGTTCCAAACGCCTAACCAGCAACAGATCCGAAAGTATATCAATATAATGGCTCACTGTTTTACCATCAATTTCAAGATTTGCTCCCAGCTTTGAATAGTTCACCGGTTCACCTTGCAAATGCGCCAGCATGGTCCACAGTCGTCGCATTCTGATCGCCGGCACACGAAAACCTAACTGAGGAAGATCCCTTTCAAGATAAGTGCGTATCAAATCTTCAAGCCAATCCATGGCTATGGAATCATCAACAGCCAGATAACTCTCGGGAAAACCACCTCTAAGCCAAAGCGTATTTGTTATTTTACGTTCCTTACCTGTTTCAATGATATTCAGGCCTCCCATGTAAATATAGCTGATTCGACCCGCAAGGCTTTCTGAGGATTGACGCATCAAATCCATGGAAGCGGAACCAAGGAAAAGAAATTGTCCTGATTTACGCCCCTGCTCCCTATTTTTATCAATGAGACCCCGTAACACCGGAAATAGGTCCGGCATACGTTGTATCTCGTCCAAAATAACCAATTTATCTTTGTGCATGCTTAAAAAAGCGGCTGGATCACTAAGCTTAAACAGATCTTCCGGTGCTTCCAGATCAAGGTAGATAGAATCAATCCCTTTTGCTATTGATTTTGCAAGGGTGGTTTTTCCCACCTGACGGGCACCAAGCAATGCGACTGAAGCGACCTGTTCAAGCTTCCTTTTTATTTTATTTGTAATCCATCGAGAAATCATACATTGTAATATAGGACAATTATTCCGAAATAACAAGGTATATACTGCAAATAATTTTTATTTTTCAGAAATGCCTTACCGCCCTATGATGCAATGCAGATATGAAAAATTTGGTCACATAATTTTTGCATTAACAAGAAAATGAACAAAAATGGATGCCGCATAGCCAAGTAGCCTAACTGGGAAAGCCCGCCCGCACATGGAATAACGCCGAAAAAAAACCAAGATATGCCAGGCCCAGCATCATTCATGCAATGGCAGGCATGGCATTTAGAAGGTATATCAGCAGGGTTGAGATTATAATTTTCATATTTTTCCTGTTGGTATAGGTTAGGTCTGCATCTGTCAACTGTATTCAGCCTATATTTTTATGTTCTCATTAACAGACAGTACAGGGCAGGGTGATTCTAAAATAACAAGCTGGGCTGTTGAACCAAAAAGCAGTTTTCCAACTTTTGAATGTTTTTTAAGGCCGATAATTATTTCATCAACATTTTTTTCCTTTGCAAATTCAACGATATCCTCTCCCGGAGTAAGACCTCTGACAAGGAGGTGACACCGGCAGTCAATTCCATTGCTTTCAAATTTTTCATCGGCGTGCATTTTAAGTTCGTTTTCAAGCTTTTCTGTTTCCTCTTTTGTAATATCTGAGCTGCTTGACATCACAAGATGTACAATTGCTTTTGATTCTTTTGCCCTTTTTACGGCAATTTTCATCGCTTTTACCGAAGCAGTACTCTTGTCATAACATACAATAATTTCCATTTTATTTTCTCCTTATGTTTTTGTTTACGCCATTGATTTCAGGCAGTTTTGATAAATATTTAACGCGTTTTCAGAAAAAAGAACAAAAATAACTTTTTTGATGCATGTCTGTTTTTTTAAAATCTTTGCTGCAGCTTCAAGGGCAATCCTGCATGCATCTTCCATGGGGTAACCATAAACTCCGCAGCTGATTGCAGGAAATGCAATTGTTTTAATATTTCTGGATTCTGCAGCTTTAAAACAATTTTCATAGCAGTTTTTAAGAAGTCTCTCCGATTCTTCCTGTCCTTCCTTATAATAAACAGGTCCCACCGTATGGATTATAAATTTTGCTGCAAGCCTGTGTCCTCCTGTAATTTTTGCCTCACCTGTCCTGCATCCGTTAAGTTTTCTGCATTCTTCAAGAAGTTCAGGACCTGCAGCCCTGTGAATGGCACCATCAACCCCGCCACCGCCAAGCAGGGTATTATTGGCGGCATTAACAATGGCATCTGTTGCCAACAGGGTAATATCTCCCTGGACGATCTCAATTTTTTCCATAATATTATTTTTCATACCATTTTCCCCATGGCCACGTATGTAAGTCAGGCCATGTCGCCTGTATTTCCATTGCTTTATGATAATTAATCTGATATTTCACTTTACTTTATGGGCTTAGGGAACTTCTAAAAAATAATTTGTACATCCCGGAAAACCGATTCTTCCTGTCCTGCAATGTTGATCCGGCAACGTTGAGAAAACACGACGTATAAGTATATATCACAGTTATCACGTCTTAACAGACAGACGGCTCAACTCCGGAAGTTGATAATTAATTTTTTTGTGACCCATAAAGTACAGAGTCTAACCATTTTATGGGAAAAATTCAAGGTGGTATTATTAAATTTTTTTTATGATTGTGGGGGAAAATTTAATTCGGCACTGTATTTCTTGTAAAATACAAAAGTAAAACCTGGGTAAATATAAATATCAAGGGTGATTTTTATCCCTTAAGTGATGGTATGTAATAAGGTATGTAATGTATGAAACATAAAAAAACAGGAAAACAGAAAAATAATCAGTTCGTGCTTGCCCCTGTTGTTGCAAATAAAAAAGGTGAGATCTTTGATCTTCAGGGCTTTGGTGCAGCGGCAATGCAGGGAGAAAATCCTGTGCTTCTCACAAGGAAAGATACGATTAAAATGCCCTATGGAAGTGAACTTATGATGCTTCCCGATCACAGACCTGTTGTGTTTAATTTTAATACGGAAAAATTTGAAGTGCTTGATGAAAATCCTTATTCTCCGGGAGAAAAGATTTATCCTGTTGCCATTTTTAATTCCCCGGGTTTTGTAAACAGGTATTTCTGTGCCTATGAGAATAATCATCTTCTGCCGTTATTTTCATATTGCGCTTCCGGATGGGGTGAAGAAGGTTTCATGTCCGCCGCCATCTGCGTTGAAACTGAGCGACGTCAGGATTTAAGGCTAATGCCTTTAAAACAGGTTAAATCAGGGGTCGCTGCCATGCGTGAAAAATACCCGGACAACAGGCTCATGCGCCACCTTGAACGATGTGCTTTAGAATATGGATGTCCTGCTGCCAAGAACTTTTTCATAGGGAGATTTGAGGCCCCTCTTCCCACTTCAAAAGCGTGCAATGCCGATTGCCTTGGGTGTATTTCCCTTCAGAAGACTGACAGGCTTATTGCCTGTCAGGAAAGAATTTCTTTTACACCTTTTCCCAATGAGATATCTGAAGTTGCACTGGAACATATTTTAAAGGTTAAAAAAGGCATTGTAAGCTTTGGCCAGGGATGCGAAGGTGATCCGTTAACGGCCTTCAGTGTTATAAAACCCGCAATAAAGGCTGTAAGAGAAATCACCCCTTTGGGCACAATTAACATGAATACAAATGCAGGCATGCCAGAGCGCTTAAAAGAGCTTTTTGATGCTGGTCTTGATTCCATAAGGGTAAGCATGAATTCAGTAAGGAAATCATGTTATACAGCCTATCACCGGCCAAAAACCTATGACTTTGCAGATGTGATAAAAAGTATTGAAACAGCTGGAGAAAAGGGAAAATTTGTTTCCATAAATTATTTAAACTGTCCCGGAGTAACCGATTCAGAACTGGAATTTGAGGCTTTGAAGAAATTTTTGAAAAAACTGCCCGTTAACATGATCCAATGGCGTAATTTAAACTATGATCCTTTAAATTATTTCCGGATTATGGAAAAGGCGGGTGGAAAAAGCCGTCCACTTGGAATGAGTCACATAATTGCAGAACTTGAAGAGCTGTTTCCGGATCTGATACACGGTTATTTTAATCCTCCAAAGGAAGAATTTTTTAAAAATCGATTTTCATGATTAAATTAATTCATCGAAGAGGCCTATTCTTCCGGTATCAATTTGGACCAGCTTTTACCACTTGTTTTGTAGCTTGGCAACTGGTTCAGATTTTGGGGTCCATCATAATAGTCAATAAAGCCCCTATTGACAAAAGGAGACATAGGCATATATTGGAAAGATAAAATTTTTGGATTGGAGCTACGGGAAAGATTGGATTTTGATACATCAATACAGAATTTTGTTTTATTAAATAAGGTATGAAACTCCTGCAAAGTACTTTGAATTATTGGAGTTGGCTTCGCGCCTACTGCCCATTGTCCGTCAAAACCTCTGATTTTTTGAGGCAAAGTAGCGCAGTTCAGCTCGGCCTCATGGCGGTTATAAAAAAAATGAAGGGAAATAATATACAATGAGTATTTTTTCAAAAATCACAAAAAATATTACGGGGCAGTCAGACGGGGCTGAAAATCACAAAGAAACAAGTGCACCCCGTATGGCGCCGTTAACACTTGCCGCCCTTGGTGTTGTTTACGGGGATATCGGGACAAGTCCTCTGTATGCCCTTCGTGAATGTTTCCACGGGGACTATGGTATTGCAGTAACCACTGGAAATATACTTGGCGTTCTTTCTCTTATGTTCTGGTCACTTACAATGATTGTGACCATTAAATATCTTGGTTTTGCACTGGGTGCCGATTATGATGGAGAAGGAGGTGTCCTTGCATTAACTGCCCTTGTGGCGCCGGCAAAATCTAAAAGAAACAGGAAAAAATGGGGTCTTGTGGCCATGGGCCTTTTTGGAGCCTGCCTCCTATATGGGGATGGCATGATAACACCGGCCATATCCGTACTCAGTGCAATTGAGGGTATTAAAGTCATTACACCAGTACTCACACCCTATGTTATTCCTGTTACCATTGTTATCCTTTTGGGATTATTTTTGATACAGCGACGGGGGACGGCAAAGGTGGGAGGGCTTTTCGGGCCTTTTATCCTTGTGTGGTTTTTAATTCTCGGAATTCTCGGTACAATACAGATCGTCCATAACCCGAAAATACTTATGGCTGTTTTCCCATGGTATGGTATCGACTTTCTAATCCACAACAGGCTGGACGGTTTTCTTGTTCTTGGTGCCGTGTTTCTCGTGGTTACAGGAGCTGAGGCCCTTTATGCAGACATGGGGCATTTTGGAAAATCACCCATCAGGCTTGCGTGGATCGGGCTTGTTTTTCCTGCGCTTATTTTAAATTATTTCGGTCAGGGAGCTGTACTGCTGATCAGGCCAGAGATGTCATACCATCCATTTTACGCACTTGTTCCTCAAAGTGCCATGATCCCCATGGTGCTTCTTGCCACAGTGGCCACAATCATAGCCTCCCAGGCGGTCATTACAGGGGCATTCTCCCTTACTGAACAGGCGATTCAGCTTGGATATCTTCCGAGGTTGAAAGTGACCCATACATCTGCCAGCCAGATGGGTCAGATCTATATTGCTCCGGTGAACTGGCTTATCATGGTATGCACCATAGCTCTTGTTGCAGGCTTTCAGTCCTCCAGCAAACTGGCCGCAGCCTATGGTGTGGCTGTAACAGTGACCATGTTAATAACCGATACGCTTTTTTTTGTGGTTATCAGTAAAAAATGGAAATGGGGAACTGTTGCAGCATGCCTGATAACCGGTATTTTTGTTCTGATTGATCTTCCTTTTTTCTTTGCAAATATCAGCAAACTTTTCCATGGTGCATGGTTTCCTCTGTTCATTGGCGGGATCATTTTTGTGATTATGTCAACATGGCAGGACGGCAGGGAGATACTTCGCAGTAAAATGGCCGGGCTCACACCAAAACTGGACCATTTTGAAGATATGCTGGCAGAGAATCCACCCCGGAGGATAAAGGGACTGGCTGTTTTTCTCACACGCACCCATAACATCGTACCAGCAGCCCTGTTATATAACATGAGACACAATAGAATTCTTCATTCCACGGTGATTTTTTTAAATATCCGTCATGAAGAGATACCCAGGGTTCCAAATCTTGAAAAAATTGAGTCTGAAAAAATGGGAGCCGGTATCTACCGTATAATTGCACATTACGGATTCATGGAAGAACCTGATATCAACACTATTTTTGCTTTATCACGTGACAAGGGAGTCGAGATAAGAATGGAAGATGCAAGCTTTTTTCTTGGTCGTGAAAAACTCGGAATCAGTGATAAACCGGAAATGTGCAGATGGCGTTCCAACCTGTTTATATTTCTTTCGAAAAATTCCATGGATATCAGTTCGCATTTTGGTATTCCACAGGGGCAGGCTCTTGAGGTTGGGGTTCAGCTTGATCTGTAAAGATGATGGTGTCAAACAAAGGGGACTGCTGCACATGTTTATGTGTTAGTGCCTCACTCCTCTATTCCTGTCAAAAAAACAAAAAATTGAGGTGAGGTAAATGGGTTGCGGGCATCGTGTGCTTTGAAATTATTTTTTATGATTAATTGAGGCTGTGCCGGGCCGTTGCGGTCAATGTTACCGCATCAGTTGCCCATGCAATTCATCTCGGCCTCATGGCAGTTATTTAAAGGGGGATACATAATATGTCAGAAAATCAGATACAGAACAGAATCATTGAAGGCCTGAAAAAGGCAGAAGCAACGGAAGATATAAGTTCTGAAAAGGTATATGAAATTTTCAGGGATACAATTTATGATGCTGTAAAAGAAAATACAGATAAAGCTGACGAACTTAAACCCATTGTAAAAAATGCTGTGATTGCTGCCGCTAAATCATTTCATGATGAAAAAGAAGATGGCGGTAAAAGAGAAAAGGAAAATATTGCATCTGCTGTTAAAGGAATTATGGCCGGTATAAAACTGTGTAAAGATAAGAGCCTTGATGCAATGAGAGCCGAGATCAAGGACCTTGAGGAAAAAATCAGGCTTGAAGAGAAAAAACTGGCAGGATTTTTAAAAATCGGTATTGAAGGTGTAAGTGAGGCTGAAAATGTATTGCCCGAAGAGATAAAAACAAATTTTGAATCAATAGTTTCAGACATCAGATCAAATTTTACAAGGTCTTCAGAGTTTTCAGGTGTTTATGTACAGGGTGTTAAAGATGCGGTAAAACAGGCCATAAAATCCGGAGGCGATATAAAAGAGGCCGTTAAGAATATTACAAGGGATGCCACAAAAAAAGCTCTGAAAGAAGGCAGGCTGAAATCAGGTCTGATAAAGGAAACCACGGAAAAAATTTTATCGGGTGCCGTTGATGCTGCCGAGGAAATGGGAAAAGATATCAAGGAAGTTACAGGCGGTGCCTTTAAGGGTATTCAGCAGGGAATAACATCCATGGCAGGCTCCATTTCAGACAATGCAAAGGAATTTGTAAGTGAAGATTTAAGCGAAACAAAAGAAGACCTTAAAACCATTAAAACCCTTTTTCTCGAGACGGTTCTAAAGGTGGGAAAACGTTCCGGAGAGGTTGCAAGAAAAGTGTTAGATGACCTTGCAGATCAGAGTAAAGCAACAGGCACAGCTTTTAAAGAAGAAACGGGCAGTGCTGCAGACAGGCTGACCGGCAGATTAAAGAACCTTGGAAAAGAAGCTGTTAAAACCTTTGGTAATACCGGAGAAAAAGCAGCCCGTATGGTTACAGGTGAGGTAAAGGAGATCGGGAAAAAATCCATTAATATTGCAAAGGGAAGCATAACAGGAATGTGGAAAGGAGCAAAAGAGGCTCTTGAGAAAGACCTCGAAAAAGACAAAGATGAATAAAATCATTTATTTCATCTGGTCTTTAAAAACGGGCGTTTAACTTTAAACAGGATGGTATTTTGACATTTTTAAGGATAAGAAATATAGGGCGTACTTACCGCTACGTACAGCGGTATCGTCAAATTCTGACCGTCCTGTTTAAATATGGTTTTGGAGATGTTGTAGATGCCTTAAGTATTGAACAATATCTTGAAATAGGCCTTAATATGGTTTCCCGCAGGCGCAGGGAAAAAATAGAAAGCCTGTCCCGTGCCGCACGTGTAAGAATGGCCCTTGAAGAGCTGGGACCTACTTTTATTAAAATGGGTCAGATCCTATCCACGAGACCAGATCTTTTGCCCATCGAATTTATCGAAGAATTTGCCACACTCCAGGATAATGTACCGTCCTTTCCATATGAAGATGTTAAAACAACCATTGAAAAAGAGTTAAAAAAACCACTTGATCGGATTTTTTTAAAATTCGAAGAAAAATGCATTGCCGCCGCCTCCATAGGACAGGTACACATGGCTGTTACGCTTAATGGGGAAAAAGTTGCAGTTAAAATTCAACGTCCCGGAGTTAAGCGTATTATAGAGGTTGATCTTGAAATAATGATGCACCTTGCAGGCTTAATGGAGCGTCATCTCAAGGGAATGGAGATTCAGCGGCCTTCAAGAATCGTTGAAGAGTTTGCTGTAACGCTGGAAAAGGAACTTGATTACACCCTTGAAGGCGCATATATGGAACGGTTTGCAAGACAATTTGTCAATGAACCCGGTGTTCATGTACCTGTATTGTATCGGGAACTGACAACACGGCGTGTTCTTACCATGGAATATATCAATGGCATTAAATCATCTGATATTGAAACTCTGAAAAAAAAAGGATTTGATTGCTGTAAAATTGCAAGTAAGGGACTGGACCTTATTATGAAGCAGGTTTTTGTCCATGGTTTTTTCCACGCAGATCCCCATCCGGGTAATATATTTGTTCTTCCCGGAAATATTCTCTGTTTCATAGATTTTGGAATGATGGGAAGAATTAATCTGAGGACAAGGGAACGTTTTGTGGATTTGATTTCAAGTATTGTTTACAGGGACGAATTAAAGGCCGCAGATGCACTTTTAAGACTGATCGATTCTGATGACCCCATTGATGATTATTCTTCACTCCAGAAAGATATTGCCGAATTTATGGATAAACATTGTTATCGTCCATTAAAGGATGTGGATCTTGGAGATATGCTGCATCATATTCTTGAAATTACCACGAAACACCAGTTAATAATTCCACAGGATCTTTTTCTAATGATAAAGGCTTTGAGTACAATAGAGGGAATTGGCCGCAGGCTTGATCCTGACCTTGATGTTATTGAGCAGGCTGCTCCCTTTATCAGGAGAATAAGGTTGAGCCGTATCAATCCTAAAAGAATGATTAATGATATTGCAAATTCCGGAAATGATTTGATTCATCTTTTACAGGATATACCTGGAGAACTTCACGATATTTTCAGGCTGCTGCGGCAGGGCAAAATGAAAATAGAATTTGAGCACCAGGGGCTTGATGAGATGTATGCAGTTCACAACAGAATCAGCAACCGGATCGCCTTTGCCATTATACTTGCCGCCCTGATAATCGGCTCTTCTCTTATTGTACTTTCCGGTATTCCACCAATCTGGATGGGGATTCCCATAATAGGCCTTTTAGGCTTTCTCGTTGCCGGTGCAATGGGTCTGTGGCTGCTTATATTTATTTTAAAAAGCGGAATGATGTGACAAAATTTTATTAAATTTTAAGGAATAATTGATGATTCGATTCTGGAAAAAATTTCAGCAGAAACTAACCGGTGTTGATAGTGGTGAACCTGAGCCTGATCTTAAAGATGACCTGCAATTGCGTTATAAATCCTTTCTGGATCTGCTCACGGAAAATGAACAGAGTCTGGATCTTATGACGGAACTTGAAAATAAATATTATAATCATCAATTGATCAGTATACCATATCTAAAAGGTATGATTAAAAATTTATCAAGACGGATAAAAAATATACTTTTTGATCTCCAGGCTTTATCGGGAAAGGATTACAGTGATTTGTTCAGGGCTTTTCAAATTCTGGAACAAAATATTCGTGAAATCACAACGGGCAGTAAAGAGCCCGTTTATACCCCGGTTATTATTCCAATGGATAAAATCACCACAAAGTTTATTGATAAGGTTGGCAGTAAAATGGCCAATCTCGGAGAATTGAAAAACAGATGTAATATGCAGATACCGGATGGCTTTGGGCTGACCGTATGTGCCTATACTCATTTTTCAGAATACAATAATCTGCCTGGCAAAATTTTTAATATCCTTCATGGTACTGATGTGAACAAAAGCCATGAACTTCTTGCAGCAGAAATACAGATAAAAGAATTAATTAAAAACGCAGAGATTCCTTCTGAAATATCAGATATTATCCAGAAAGAAAGTGAGAAAATAGAAAGGGGGCATAAAAAACCGGTTTTCTGGGCTGTGCGGAGCAGTGCAATCGGGGAAGATCTTGAAGATTCCTTTGCCGGGCAGTTTTCCACTATTTTAAATGTTCCAACCAAACAGCTGATTGAGAAATATAAATCAGTTGCTGCAAGTAAATATAATATCAGAAGTATTCTTTACCAGAGGATGAAAAACATCCGCCCCGACGATGTCAACATGAGTGTGGGTTTCCTTGAAATGGTCAATGCAGAGTGTTCAGGCGTTATGTACACTGCCAATCCTGTCAGGCCGGACAAAAAGGAAATTGTAATCTCTGTAATATGGGGACTGGGCCAGCTTCTTGTGGAGGGTGATATTTCAGCGGATACATATATATTGAGCCGCACTCCTGATTTTTCACTGGTGAGGCAGGAGATCGTTCCAAAGGAAATTTTTTTAAAACGATCAGCACACGGTGGTATTGAGCGTGGTAATGTTCCAGGGGACAGAATATCCGTTCCCTGTCTGACAGAAGCAAAGCTTCACAGGCTTGGACAGGCAGCCATTCTTATTGAAAAACATTTTAAATGTGCACAGGATATAGAATGGTGTTTTGATGAACATGGTGAACTGATCATTGTTCAGGCAAGGCCTTTACACCTTAACACGGAACAGAAAATTTCAACAAAAAAAATCAATGCCCCGGTAATATATGACAAAGCCCAGCCCGTTGCTGCAGGAACAGGCGCAGGCAGGGTTTTTAAGGCAAGGGATATCCATGACCTTTTTGATTTTCCAAGGGGGAGTATTCTTGTGCTTGAGCACTCTTCTCCCCAGTATATCGGAGCTTTTCAAAAGGCAAGGGCTGTGGTTGTGGAAAAGGGCAATCTCACTGATCATATGTCATCGGTGGTGAGGGAGTTCAAAGTCCCCTGTGTAGTCCGGGTTCCGGAAATATTTTCGATTTTAGAAAATGATATGGAAATAACCGTTGATGCCACCAGCGGCATTATTTATGAAGGGATTATCGAGGAACTTTTAGATGATGATAATGCTGTAACTATGGATTCCATTGCAGTTGATGTTGAACGTACAGAATCGTATAACATGCTGAAATTACTTGCAGAACTTATTTTTCCCTTAAATCTCACAGATCCCCGTGCTACAAATTTTAAAGAAAATTCATGCAAAAGCTGGCACGATATAATAAGGTTCTGTCATGAGACTGCTTTGAATGAAATGTTCTCTTTAAAGGGAAAGAGCAGATTCGGTAAAATGAAAAATATTTATCGGGTAAAAACAAACCTGCCTTTAAGCCTGTATCTTTTGAATTTGTTTGAAAACAGCGTAACTACTCCTGACAGGAAAACAATTGAAGCAGAATCCATTATATGCAAGCCATTTCAGGCTATCTGGAAGGGGATGAATTCTTCGGATATATCCTGGGACGGACCTGAGAGGATGGCCACTGCAGGAGGTGTTTTTACGGCAATGATGCGCACACCTGCCCTGGAAAGCGTTAACTACGATACCAAAAGTTTCGCCGTTGTTACAAAGGAATACATGAATCTGAGCCTGAGCATGGGCTATCATTATGTTGCTTTAGACTCATATCTGTCCGATGATCCGTATCTTAATCATATCACCATTTCCTTTAAAGGCGGAGCAGCAGATGCACGTAAAAGGGGTTTAAGAATTTTGCTTATATCAAAAATACTGAAAAAGGCAGGATTTAAGGTTAATATAAAAGATGATTTTCTAAAGGCGAGAATCAAGGCTGAAGATGCTGATATAATAGAAAAAACCCTGTTTGTTACAGGAAAAATGTTTGGGATGACAAGATTACTTGATTTGTCACTTGAGAATGAGAATTCAGTTGAATTTTATTTTAACAGATTTTACGAACAAACCGATTTAGGATCGGAGATGAAATAAGTTGAACAGAAATAGCGCAGAATTCCGGAAAAAAACAGATCTGCCCCATGGCCGTTAGAAAAAAACTGCCTGATGTCCATTATCTTAGAATCATAACTGAAGAATGACTTTCTTTAATTAATTTTGTAACCTGTGTTTTTGAAAATATTTTTGCAAGAAATGATTTTTTCTCCATCCATAAAGCCAGCATGGCGGTTTCCTGCCTAGCGGAAATAAAAGATTCAAAGGCAGAAGCTGAAACCACCTCTATTTCCGGTGTGGCGATATGTTTTGCAGTATAGTATTTTAAAATGGATTTTATTTTATTTTCAACCTTGTCTTTAAGGCTGTCTCCTTCTGCTATCCCCACGATTTCAAGTTCTGCATCGTGAAAAGTCACAAGCTGGTTTATCATCTCGATGGATTCCTGGCTCACCTGATTATGGTCAAGACAGCATATTATTTTTTTTACGTTTGTAATATCTTTTGCAACAAGCACGGAACAGGATGCATCATTGACTATTCTCTGTGGAATCAGCGGGTCATTTTCCCACACGCATTCGTTGGTTCCGCTGCACCCTATGATAATGAGATCATAATCACCCTCATTCGCCTCGGCAAAGATCTCTTTAACAGGATTTCCGGTTCTCACAACGGTTTTAAGTTCCTTTTGTGCAGTCTCAAGAACAGGTGAATCCACAAAAACACCCGGTGTTTTTTCAATAAGTTCATAACCATCGGCATGTTCCGGATATGGGCAGAAATCTTCTTTAAAAAATTTTAAGAATAGTTGTCTGTAATCCTTGGAATATCTTATTAAAGCATCTGTTTCATCAGCCCTGTCTGCTTCCTGGAAAGAAGATTTTACACCGAGGATTGTTACGTTTGCCCATGTATTTTTTGCAATCCGCGCGCCTTCGATAACTGCATGATCACTGTACAGACCCTGGTCAACAGCTATAAGGATTTTCATCCTGTGCTCCTTAAATTTTAAAACTTTAAATTAATAAATCATAAAAGCTTTTGTCTGTTCATGGCTGTTATGGCGGTTATACCCAGCAGATAAGCAGGGCAGATGTTATTTTACTCATCATTTCCAGAACAGGATCTTTTTTTGATATTGCTTTATCAACTGCAACAACCACAAGTCCGTAATCATGCATTGACTCTGCAACATCAGATGGGTTTCCATTTATTTTAATATTTTTATGTATATTTATCTGTGCTTGTTTCTCAATAAACGATTTTGCGTAATCAATATCATCATCCTGTCCAGCTGCAGTTTGATTAATTTCTACACCTGCAGAAGTTGTGTTTAATTCACATTTAATAAGATCACATTTAAGATCTGTATCTTTAATTATTTTTTGAAGGGGTTGTTCAAGATGATCGACATTTTCTTTTTTATCAACTACGATCGCCACTTTATTTATTTCAACGAGATTTTTCACAAGGAGAACCGGGCATGAAATACTGTGATACAGTTTTGAGAAAATTTTTTCTTTAAAATTATGGGAAGAAAACGACTGAAGCAGCCCTTCCACAAAAAAATCATAGGCACTCAACCCGATGGTACTTCTTATTTCTGCGTCACGATCTCCCACAATAATTGTGGGATCAGAAAGATTTATACATGATCTTTTTTCCGCATTAACAAGCTGAAGTATTTTTTGTCCTGCATTTTCCCTGACCCCTTTTTCCCATGTTTTCCTCACCCATCCGGTTCCCGGGGTATGCGCATCCTGGGCTGTTTCCTCAACATGCATGGAATCAATAACCATCTCTTTCATGCCGGCAAGCTGGCAAACGTATCTTAAAGCAATACTTGAAGCAAGATCTGCATTTAAATAGATCAATCCCTTTATCATAATATTTAATCCTCCTCATCCTGTAAAGCCGGGTACGGCTTAAAAAACCACGGTATCACACCGAAGTTTCATTATAGTTCAATGGTTTGTCAATTTTTTATACGTCTTTGTCAGCTTTTATCCTTGCTTCCGCCTTTTTCACAGCTTCGAGAAGCTCGCCTAACTTAAATGGTTTGGCAAGAAAATCGAAAACCCCTTTTTTAAATGATTCCTTTGCCGTATCCATCGTGGCAAATCCTGTAATAACGATCACTTCTGTTTTAGGGGCTCTTTTTTTAACATGGGTTAAGAAAGCCATACCGTCAGATCCTTCCATTTTAAGATCTGTAATAACTATATCAAAGGCTTTTCCGTCAATCCTGTCAAAGGCATCAGCACTCCTGGAAAAAGTTTCCACCTCATAGCCTGATCGTTCAAGGGCCGGTTGCAGCCTTTTTAAGACAATCTGTTCATCGTCAAGAACCAAAATAGTTGTTTTGTTCTGTTTATCCATATGTTCCCCCTATGCCTGTACAGTATTTTTCAATTCCAATTCTTCAAATTTTTTTATAAACAGGTCGATTTGATCATCATCAACCATTTTTACATCAAGCTGTCGTGTGAATGAAACCATTTTACCAATGAGATAGAGCTTTTCCTTTAAAGATTTTTTTGAGATCTTTTTTATTCTCGCCACCATGAGATCTTTTCTGACATCAACAAAAAATCCCTGTTTTTCAAGGGTTCTTCCTATGAACTTTGCCCTCCTGCCCCTGCGGACAGGATCAGTTACTCCTCCGTTAAATCGAAAATAAGCGTAATTATTGTTAATTTCTTCACTGATATAGGCAACAATCATACTGAAATGGTACCCAAGCCTTAAGCTGATGTTAACGTATTCCTTTGACATTACAGCAAGGTTCTGGCCAATTGCCCTTGGAGAGGAAGCCCCGGTTGAGAAAGTTCTTGTCATGCTGGACATGAAACTGCCAAAATCAACGGACATGGGCTCATTGTCCCAGGCGCCGGGTGCATCAATTCCTTTTAAAAATTCAATCATGGGCAAACATGAAATTTCATTTTCCGTCACCTTTTTTGTGCCGGCATTTTCCTTAAATCCTCCTCCAATATCGATCATCATCAGATCAAGGGGAATTTTTGATTCCAGTTCCCTTGCAGGGACATCGGACTTGCGCTGGCTGTAAAAATTGACTTCTCTCAAGGCTTTTACTGCTTTTTCATGGATAAATCTTGTAATATCATGAAATGTTTCACAGCCTCTTGGATTGAAATTATTTGCCTTTGGATCCACGAGATTAAGTGGTGTGATTCTTTTTAGAATACGCCTTAACAGCCTGTATTCATAGTATTCACCAACGTTATCCTGGCTGAATTCATAAAGGCTTAATTCTTCAATTCTGCCCCTGTAAATTACATTTTCTTCTGCATCAATTGTAATTTCCTCTCCATTTGTCAAAAGTTTTGTTGCAATTTTTGTATTGACAATGGAAGGTACGGAAAACTCCCTTGCAATGGATGCCATGTGGCCGGTTGGAGAACCGATATCCGTTACAATTCCATGGGCCTGTTTTACAACCCTTGCAAGAATGGGAGAAAACTGGTGGGTAACAAGGATCGCGCCTTCATTTGGAAAATTTTCAAGATCTTCCTCATTATTTACCACAAACACTTTTCCAAGGGCGATGCCTTTTTGCACAATGGCGCCCTTTTTAGAAAAAATGACGGGATATTTATTAACAACGGCAGAGATGTCATTAACAACGGATGATACCTTGGAAGCAATGTTTAACTGCCGTGCCTGGAGAATATAAAACTGATTATTCCGGTCTAAGCACCACTCAATATCCTGGGGTTTTTTAAAATATCTTTCAATGGCAAGGGCTGTTTCTGCAAGAAATTTCACCTGGGTTTCCGAAAGAGTTGCCTTTGTCTGCTTTTCATCTGGCACTTTCTGAAACACGCAGCCTCCTTTATCAGAAGGAACAAGTTTTTCCTTTTTTCTTACGATTTCAAGCTCAAGAATTTTATGCCCTGATCTTCTTAAGACAACAAAAGAGTCGCCGTAAACCCTGCCTGAAACAAGGGGAGCTCCAAGCCCCCATGTGCCTGTAATTAAAAGTACTTTACGCTCGGGGCTTACCGGGTCAAGTGTATATATGACACCACTTGCCACGGCATTGATCAGCATCTGGCAGGCAACGGGCATTGCAACTTCCTGCTCGCTGAAATTTTTCTGGAGCCTGTATTCCATGGCAGATGCAGAATAGGTACTTGCAAGAACAGCTTTATAATTTTTGCCGAGATCTTCGGGAAAAGTGTTTAAAAAACTGTCATACTGACCTGCAAAACTGTGCTCGCTGTCTTCTCCAAGTGCACTGCTGCGCACCGCAAGACCTATTTTTTTATCATCTGAATATGTTTTTAAATTATCAAGTCCCCAGTTAAAGGCCTTTTGAACATCCGGAGGAATTTTTCCTTTGTCTATGAGCTCTCTTATTTCAAAAGAGGCTTTTTCTATTGTTTTATCTCCTCCCCTCCAGGCATGGAGGATTATATTTACCTTTTCCGTTAAATTATTATACTCAAGAAAGGATTTAAAAGCTCTTGTGGTAATGGCAAAACCATGTGGAACGGTAAGGCCAAGCTGATTTCTTAATTCAGCAATATTACTGTTTTTGCCCCCTGCAACTTCATTAAAATCCCTTGTTAACGATCGGTATGGAATGACATAATCGGTTTCAGGGATAACAAGTTTACCCGAGAGTTCTTTTTCAATTTCCCTGTTTATTCT
>WGCX01000177.1 GCA_015493575.1 Desulfobacteraceae bacterium
ACTAAAGCGTATAACAACAATTTTTATTATAATTTTTATAAGAAACTCCTGTAAAATACTTTGAATTATAAGAGTTTCATGGTCGGTTGTGAGGCTGTCTGAGATTATTTGGATAGGCCTAATGGCCGTTTTATATGAAAGAACTCATTTTGACAGCGTAACTGATGTTCTTTTTTTATTCGTTGTGAGGCTCTGTAACGCATTTCAGATCCGCATCATGGCGGTTATAAAATTAGATATGGGAGATAATAACAATTGATCTGTAATAACTACAATCCGCCTTTTTTGTTACAAAACGGACATATCCAAACCATAATTCCCACATTTTTCAGAAAGGTAGAGAATGTGGTGTATAAAAGGGAACGTATAAATACCTTAGATGATGATTTTCTTGATCTTGACTGGTCATCTGCAGCTGAGCCTGATAGCGGATATAACAGCAGAAACACCGGACTGGTTATCATTTCCCACGGGCTTGAAGGAAATTCAAAAAGAGCATATGTTAAAGGAATGGTAAGGGCATGTAATATGGCTGGATGGGATTGTCTTGCATGGAATTACCGGTCATGCAGCGGGGAGCCGAATAAACAGCTTCGTTCCTATCACAGCGGTGCAACGGATGATCTGGCACTGGTCATAGATCACGCAAAGAAAACGGGAAAATATTGTGAAATCTTTCTTGTCGGCTTCAGTCTCGGAGGAAATTTAACCCTTGTTTATCTTGGAAGAGACAAAGTTGATTCCATAGTGAAAAAAGCCGTGGTATTTTCCGTGCCATGTGATCTGAAAGGCTCATCAATGGCACTTGCAAAGCCTGTAAACAGATTTTACATGAAGCGTTTTCTTAAAATGCTTCACGAAAAAATAAAAGCAAAAATGGCTTTAATGCCTGGAAAAATAGATGATAAAGATTTTGAAAAAATTAAAAACTTCAAGGGTTTTGATGACAGGTATACCGCTCCCATAAACGGTTTTAAAGATGCATTTGATTACTGGGAAAAATGCAGCAGCAAGCAGTTTATCAAAAATATCAGTGTTCCCACCTTAATCGTAAACGCAAGAAATGACCCCTGTATTTCAGATTCCTGCTATCCCGTAAAAGAGGCTATGGAAAATTCACGGGTTTTCCTCGAAATTCCCGATTCAGGTGGTCATGTTGGTTTTATTGAATTTAATAAAGATCAGCTTTTCTGGTCTGAAAAAAGAGCTGTAACATTTTTTCATGAATATCCATTAACTGCATGACCGTCTTATTTTAAAATATTTTTACATCATAAATTTTTATAAATTGGTTGACATGATGTGAATAATAAGAGAAAAAGCAAAGATCATAATGTGTTTGTGTTTTTTTTAAAGAAACTCCTGTAAAGTACCTTTTAAAATAAGAGTTTCTATATTTGTCAGAATCTTTGATTCTTAGAGGCTGTCTGAGAGAATCCAGATCCGCCTCATGGCATACATACAATACCATTGTAAAACATTTAAATCGAAAATATTTACTTTAAATTAAGTTAATGAGCTTAAATTTTAATATCATATGGAGGATGTTACACCATGGGTGAAGCAGCTGTTAAAATTGGCGGTGAGAAAAAAAGTATTTTTAAAGACAAGGTAATGGAACTTCTGCCGGATGGCGGGAATCTTAATGCCTGTCTTACATGCGGGGCATGTGCATCTGGCTGTCCGGCTACGGGACTTGCGGGAATGGATCCGAGAAAGTTTTTAAGGATGGCGGCCCTTGGAATGGATGATGAACTTTTAAGTTCAAACTGGGCATGGATGTGTTCAATGTGCCAGAGATGTGTGCATGTATGTCCCATGGAAATCAATATCCCTGCACTGGTGTATAATGTCAGGGCAGCATGGCCAAGGGAAACAAGGCCAAAGGGTATCCTTGGATCATGTGATGCAGCTCTTACCAATGAATCGGGCAGTGCCATGGGTACTCCTGTGGATGATTTTATTTTTGTTGTGGGTGATGTGCTAGAGGAGTATCAGGAGAATCAGCCTGAATTTGCAGATATGCAGGCTCCCATCGATAAAAAAGGTGCTGAATTTGTTTTAAACCAGAATTCAAGGGAGCCGGTTACCGAGCCCGATGAGCTTGTTCCCCTGTGGAAAATACTCCACACTGTTGGTGTGGACTGGACCTATACAAGCAAGGGATGGGCAGGAGAAAATTACTGCATGTTCCTTTCAGATGATGAATCATGGAAGCATCTTACAACGCAGACTATTAAAGCTGCCAATGAAGTGGGGTGTAAAACGTTTCTCAACACCGAGTGAGGGCACGTAACATATTCAGTCCTGGAAGGAGTGAGAAAATTTAATATAGAGCATGATTTTGAAATTAAAAATATATATGAATACTATGCAAAATGGATCAGGGAAGGAAAACTTAAAGTTAATTCCGACTGGAACAAGGATCTGAAAATAAAGTTTACAGTTCAGGATCCATGCCAGATTGTTCGTAAATCATTTGGAGACCCCATTGCAGAGGATTTAAGGTTTATTGTAAAATCCGTTGTTGGTGAAGAAAATTTCATCGATATGACCCCGAACAGATCAAATAATTTCTGCTGCGGCGGCGGCGGCGGTTTTCTCCAGTCCGGTTTTAAAGATGAAAGACTTGCCTATGGGAAAACCAAGGATGACCAGATCCAGGCAACCAAGGCTGATTACTGCATTGCAGCATGCCATAACTGCCACGCCCAGATCCATGAATTAAGCGAACATTACGGAGGAGGATATGGTGTTGTTCATCTGTGGACATTGATCTGCCTTTCCCTTGGAATTCTCGGTCCCAATGAACGTGAATATCTACGTGATGATCTTAAGGAATTAAATGTTTTTCATCCTGAAACCGGATTTTGATTAAATTTAACGAATAAGGATAGGTTGCGCAAGGTACGAGCCGCAACCTATCCTGTCCCAACCCCGTTTGCAGTAAACTACCCATTTCTTCGGAACATTCTTTGGAATCGAAAGTTATTCTTTATTCAGAGCAGATAGAAACCTGGCACGAAAGACTCAGGCCATGGTCTTTTGGTTGAACAGATTTTTCCCCCTTTTTTCTTTTTCCATTGGCATCTTGCTCTGTCGATTCCTCCGCCCGGAACCACAGTTTCGTTTAACAATCGCTATAAGGCAAGGCGGTATTATGGTATGCTGACATTTAAGTATATATTATTGAACTTTATACTCCGGGGACAGTTACGCAGGTGTGAATTCCGCCTTGCCTCATAAATAGATATGACCCGTTAGCCACAAGTTTGACAAAGCATCGTGAAATTAAGGATAAAAAATTAAAAGAATGTCAACTATAGATAAAAATAAAATAATAGATTTAATTGAGCAAAAAGATTGGAAGAAACTAAAAAAACAAATTTCTTCTTATCCCGTTCCTGACCTTGCAGAAATATTGAATAATCTCAATGACGAAAATCAACTGATAATTTTAAGATTACTACCTATTGAAGTACAGGCAGATGTTTTTACAGAATTTGATATTACAGATCAAAAGTACATACTTCACAGTTTGTCAAAGTCGCATATAAAAAATATAATTGATGAATTAGATCCTGACGATAAAACAGAATTATTTGAAACGCTCTCACCGAAATTAACACAATATATTCTTAATTTGATAGAACCACATGAAAGGGAAAAAGTTTTAGAATTTTTAGGTTATCCCGAAAATAGTGTCGGTAGATTAATGACACCGGAATATATTGCTCTGAAGATTTACTGGTCAATTGAAAAAGCTATTCAACATATAAGGGAATGGGGAAAAGATGCAGAAACAATTGATATGGTTTATGTTGTTGATGAGAATTGGAAATTATTGAATGACATACCAATTAGAAGAATTATTTTAGCAGATAAAGAACAGACCGTTAAAGATATAATGGATAATCATCTTATATCAATAAATGTAAATGAAGACCAAGAAAAAGCAATTAAGTTATTTAGAAAATATAACTTAGTTGCATTGCCAGTCACTGATTCAGAAAATAATTTTTTAGGAATAATTACTGTTGACGATATACTTGATGTTTTACAAGAAGAAAATACTGAAGACATCACTAAAATGTCAGCAGTTGAAGTTGATGAAAAGGATTTAGGATTTATTACTGACCTGAAAAAGGTATCTATAATAAAAATATTTAAAAGCAGGATTACCTGGCTTTTTGCTCTTCTCTTGATGGATTTAATAACTGGTGGAATTATACAGGGATTTGAATCAACAATTGCAAAGTATGTAGTATTAGTAACCTTTCTTCCTGTATTGGTTGATACTGCGGGTAATGCCGGCAGTCAATCAGCAACACTTGTTATTAGGGCATTAGCTTTAGAGACTATTAAAAGGAAAGACTGGTTTTATTTATTAGAAAAGGAATTGCTGGTTGCAAGTTTACTTGGTATTGTAATGGGAGCAGGAGTTTCTGTAATGGGCATTGTACGGGGGAAAAGTTGGCTGATTGCGGAAGTTGTTGTTATTACAATGATTGCTAATGTTATTATTGGCAGTTTAATAGGAGTTTTATTACCATTTATTTTTTCATACTTAAAAAAAGACCCAGCAACTGCAAGTACACCATTAATAACAACTTTAGCAGATATTATAGGGACTGGTATATTTTTATCTATAGCATATTTAATTCTTGGATAAGGGAACCGGAAGAAAATAATATACGTATATCGTGCAGTACTTTTGTTCGTTTTTAAGGCGTGATAACAGGTGCATAGTCGAACTATGTGCCGGTTATCAGAACAGAGAAAACGGGCAAAAGGGTAAGGATCGAAAATTATTTTTTGGAAGTTCCCTAACAGGAGGAACATTAAAAAACTACAGACCAGGCCGGTCAATTTTTACCGAGCTTCAGGAATGTGATTCAACAAGATCGGTAAAATAATCTTTTAATGGCTCCGGCTGCAGTGTGTAAATGTAAGGATTTTATCGATTCCAGTGGCGGGCTTTTTTGTGCAGTTTATGGTTGACTTTATTTGATATTTGGAGCATCTATTGGGATTGAATTTTATTTGTAAATTTTAAATTAATTACTCTTTCAAACGGGAGAAAAGGACAATGGAAATAAAAGGAATTGATCATTTGGGTATTGCAGTTAAAAATATGGATAATGGGAAAATTTTCTGGTCTGATGTTCTTGGACTTGAATTTGCAGGAAAGGAAACCGTTGATGCACAGAAAGTTACAACCGGTTTCCTGCCCGTGGGCGAAACAGGAAGCGAGATCGAACTCCTTGAATCCACATCTCCTGATGGACCCGTTGCCAAATATATTGAAAAAAAAGGTGAAGGAATCCAGCATGTAGCGTTCAGGGTTGAAAATGTTGAGGAGGCGCTTAAGGAACTGAAAGAAAAAGGTGTCCGCCTTATCGACGAAAAACCCCGGAATGGTGCAGGAGGCGCAAAAATAGCCTTTCTCCATCCAAAGGCAACTTCTGGGGTATTAGTTGAGCTTTGCCAGAGGGATTAAAATCAGCCTTTAAAATATGTTCAACTTTTTTCGATGTGAAAGGTTGAGTTTTTTATATATTCCCTTTTGTCCTGATGAGAAAACCGGCTGATTTTGCATAGGGCATAATTCAGGGGATGTCGGACTTTAAGATGAACCACATGACAGAGTGGTTGAATATGAAACTCCTGTAAAGCTCCTTTTAAAAAGAGTTTCTATATTTGTTGAGAGGCGGTCTGAGAGTTACCTGATCTGCCTCATGGCAGTTAAATAATTAACCAATGAAACAAGGTAGGGAAATTATCATGTCGCAGAATTCTGATATCAACGCATGGAAAGAATTAGCCACAAAACAGCTAAGGGGTAAACCCCTTGAGGCGCTTGACAAAAACACCACAGAGGGGATTAAGACGAAGCCACTTTATACTGCAGAGGATCTTGAAAAAATTGAGTTTTTAAATGCTCTGCCCGGTTTTGAGCCCTTTGTACGCGGTCCAATGGCAACAATGTATGCCGGAAGGCCATGGACAATCAGGCAGTACGCAGGTTTTTCAACGGCAAAGGAATCAAATGCATTTTACAGGAAAAATCTTGCTGCAGGCCAGAAAGGGCTTTCAGTGGCTTTTGACCTTGCAACACACCGGGGGTATGACTCTGATCATCCAAGGGTAACAGGTGATGTGGGAAAAGCCGGAGTTGCCATCGATTCCGTTGAAGATATGAAGATCCTGTTTGATCAGATTCCTCTGGATAAAATGTCCGTGTCCATGACCATGAACGGGGCTGTTCTTCCTATCCTTGCAGGATATATCGTTGCTGCAGAAGAGCAGGGTGTCTCCCAGGAAAAACTCAGGGGAACTATCCAGAACGATATATTAAAAGAGTACCTCACACGAAACACATATATTTATCCTCCTGTACAGTCCATGAGGATTGTATCGGATATCATAGGATACTGCTCTGAGAACATGCCCCTGTTCAATACGGTCAGTATCAGCGGGTATCACATGATGGAGGCAGGTGCAGATTCAGTGCTCCAGACTGCATTCACACTGGCCGACGGACTTGAATATGTAAAAACTGCTATTGATGCAGGTCTTGATATTGATAAATTCGCTCCGAGACTTTCTTTTTTCTTTGGAATCGGCATGGATTTTTTCATGAATATTGCCATGCTGCGTGCTGCCCGTTTCCTGTGGTCAGAGCTGATGGATCAGTTTAATCCTGAAAACCCAAAATCAAAAATGCTGAGGACTCACTGTCAGACTTCAGGCTGGAGCCTTACTCTCCAGGATCCGTATAACAATATAATAAGGACAACACTTGAGTGCATGTCAGCGGTTCTCGGCGGGACCCAGTCCCTTCATACTAATTCCTTTGATGAGGCCGTGGGACTTCCAACTGAAACCTCTGCAAGGGTTGCAAGAAACACCCAGATAGTTGTCCAGGAAGAAACAAATATATGCAATGTGGTTGACCCGCTTGCCGGTTCCTATTATGTGGAGACCTTAACCCAGAATATCATTGATGAAGTAAGGAAAATTTTTAAAGAGATTGAAGACCTCGGCGGAATGGCAAAGGCCATCGAAACCGGTATGCCGAAAATGCGCATTGAAGAGGTTGCTGCAAAAAGGCAGGCAAGGATAGACCAGGGCAAGGATGTGATTGTTGGTGTAAATAAATACCAGCTTGAAAATGAGCCGCCCCTTGATGTTCTTGAAGTCTCCGATGAGATCCGTACAGAGCAGATTGAAAGATTAACGCAGATTAAAAAGGACCGTGATTCAAAAGCCGTAAAAAAAGCCCTTGACGATCTCACAAAAGCTGCTGAAACAAATGGTAATCTCCTTGCTGCAAGTATTGTTGCTGTAAGGGCAAGGGCAACCGTAGGAGAGGTATCTGATGCTATGGAAAAGGTGTTTGGACGATTCGTTGCAACAACCCAGTGTATTTCAGGTGTTTACGCCGCTGAATGCGGAGATTCGGAGATTCTTGCATCCCTAAGAAAACGTACGGAAGATTTTGAAAAGAAAACAGGAAGAAGACCAAGAATTCTTCTTACCAAAATGGGACAGGATGGTCATGACAGCGGCGTAAAGGTTATTGCAAGCTCTTACGCCGACTTTGGTTTTGACGTTGATATAAGCCCCATGTTCCAGACTCCTGAAGAAGCTGCAAAAATGGCAGTTGAAAACGATGTGCATGTCGTTGGCGTGTCAAGCCTTGCAGCCGGACATAAAACACTGGTTCCCGGTCTTGTTGCAGCCCTTAAAAAGGAAGGGGCTGAAGATATTAAAGTTGTTGTGGGCGGAATTATTCCTCCCAAGGACTATGATGAATTGAGAAAGGCAGGTGCCGTTGAAATTTTCGGGCCGGGTACAGTGGTAACCGATTCTGCCAATAAAACACTGAACGCCATAGGAGCCTGATTCTTCAGCGGGGATTTATGGATTATAAAGAACCTGATTTTTATATAAAGGGAGTTCTTGAGGGAAAACGCCGCATCATCGCAAAGGCCATCACCCTTGTTGAGAGCTCCCTGCCCGGTCACAGGGCACTTGCCTCAAAGGTTATTGACGGTATTATCTCCCATTCGGGAAATTCCGTACGTCTTGGTATTACAGGTGTGCCAGGCGTTGGGAAAAGCACTTTTATCGAAAACTTAGGGCTTGATCTTGCCGATGAAGGCCATAAGGTTGCAGTGCTTGCAGTTGATCCTTCAAGCAAGAGAAGCGGAGGCAGCATCCTCGGGGATAAAACCCGCATGGAGAAACTTGCAGCCCATGAAAATGCTTTTATCAGGCCTTCTCCATCCGGGGCCACCCTTGGAGGTGTTGCATCAAAAACCCGTGAGATAATGCTGATTTGTGAGGCTGCAGGCTACGATGTTGTTCTTGTGGAAACAGTTGGTGTGGGACAGTCGGAAATCAGTGTTGCAACCATGGTTGATTTTTTTCTCGTATTGATGATTGCAGGTGCAGGTGATGAACTCCAGGGCATAAAAAAAGGAGTTCTTGAGGTTGCAGATGCCATTGCCATTAACAAGGCGGACGGTGATAATGCAGAAAGGGCTGAAAAAGCAAGACATGAATTTGCACTTGCCATGCATTTTCTCTCCCCTGTATCTCCTTCATGGAACCCGCCTGTGCTTAAATGCAGTTCTGTTATTGAAAAGGGCACGATGAAAGTATGGGAAACTGTTCTTGAGCACAGAAAAAAAATGAAGCAAACCGGTGAATTTGATGAAAAACGCAGAAGTCAGGCACTGGAGTGGATGTGGACCCTCGTGTATGAGGGGCTTAAACTGAGATTTAATGAGAATCGCAGGATTGCAGAAAAAATTCCGGAAATCACAGCAAAGGTTGAAAGGGAAGTGATTTCACCAACGGCTGCTGCCGGGGAATTATTGTCCTGTTTTTAATTTTTTTTTATAAAGGGATGAATTATGAAGATACATGAGTATCAGGCAAAGGAATTGTTCAGAAAGTACAACGTTCCCGTACCTGAAGGAAAAGTAGCTTTTTCAAAACAAGAGGCTGTTAACAATGCAAAAGAGCTTGGAAATTACCCAGTTGTTGTAAAGGCCCAGATCCACGCAGGAGGCCGGGGCAAGGGCGGCGGTGTAAAACTTGCGTCATCAGAAGCTGAAGTTGCTGCCTTAACCGATGAAATACTGGGTATGACCCTTGTAACCCGCCAGACAGGTCCCCAGGGTAAAGAGGTTAAAAAAGTTCTCATCGAAGCGGGGCAGAACATTGCAAAAGAGCTTTATTTAAGTATCATGGTGGACAGGGCAAGTGCTAAAGTCGTTATCATGGCCTCACAGGCAGGGGGTATGAATATCGAGGAGGTTGCCGCAGAAACACCTGAAAAAATAATAAAAGTATATGTTGATCCTCTATGCGGAATCCAGGGCTATCACTTAAGAGAAGCAGCCTTTGGCCTTGAAATCCCTTCTGCTGCCATGAAACAGTTTTCAGGGATGCTTAAACAGCTTTACACCCTGTTCATGGAAAATGACTGCTCACTTGTTGAAATAAATCCCCTTATCCTCACATCCGATGACAGGGTGATTGCCCTTGATGCCAAGGTTGATATTGATGCAAATTCGATGTTCCGCCATAAAGACCTTCTTGAATACCGCGACCTTGATGAAGAGGACCCCCTTGAGGTTGAAGCTTCAAAATTTAATCTTAACTACATTAATCTTGACGGTAATGTGGGCAATATTGTAAATGGTGCAGGTCTTGCCATGGCAACCATGGATATTATCAAAAATGCCGGTGCCGAACCTGCCAATTTCATGGATGTCGGGGGCGGAGCAAGTGCTGAACAGGTTGAAAATGCTTTAAGAATTATTTTAAGGGACGACAAAGTCAAAGCCATTCTTATAAATATATTCGGCGGCATCTTAAGATGTGATGTGTTTGCACAGGGTATCGTCCAGGCTGCTGAAAAAACAGGAATCAATATCCCACTTGTGGTGCGCATGGAAGGAACAAATGTTGAAGAGGGAAAGAAAATTCTTGAAGCGTCGGGTCTTAATCTGACAAGTGCAGTTGATTTAAAGGATGCAGCCGCAAAGGTGGCAGCAGCTGTTTAATTTAAAAAGTGCCTGAACAAAAATAAAAAAAATTATTGTTTTATTTTCTTATTTTTATTTGTGCACCAAGGAGTTTATTGTGAGTATATTTGTAAATAAAAATTCAAAGGTCCTTGTGCAGGGAATAACCGGCAGGGAAGGCCAGTTCCACACAAGACAGTGTATTGAATATGGCACAAGCGTTGTTGCAGGGGTTACCCCCGGCAAGGGCGGACAGAAAATGGATGATGTCCCTGTATTTAACACTGTTGCAGATGCTGTTAAAACAACCGGCGCCAATACAAGTATGATATTTGTTCCGCCGCCGTTCTGTGCAGATGCCATCATGGAAGCTGCCGACGCGGGTGTAAAGGTTATTATTGCCATTACGGAAGGAATTCCCATTCTTGACATGCTCAGGGTTAAAAATTTTCTCGCCACAAAGGACTGCCGTTTAATCGGTCCCAACTGCCCGGGAATCATTACTCCCGGAGAATGCAAAATCGGAATCATGCCTGGGAAAATTCATATGTCAGGAGGTCCTGCAGGTGTTATGTCAAGGTCAGGCACCTTGACATATGAGGTTGTGGACCAGCTTACAAAGCTTGGAATCGGCCAGACAACCTGCCTTGGAATAGGCGGGGACCCCATCATAGGCACAAATTTCATTGATGTACTTGAAGCCTTTCAGAATGATCCCGATACAAAGGGGATTGTCATGGTCGGTGAGATAGGCGGTAATGCAGAAGAACAGGCTGCAGAATACATTAAAAAGAACGTGACCAAGCCCGTGGTTGGATTTATTTCAGGCCTTACAGCTCCTCCGGGAAGGAGAATGGGGCATGCAGGTGCCATTATCAGCGGAGGAAGCGGTACAGGCCAGGCAAAGGTTGAGGCCTTTGAAAAGAACGGTATCCATGTGTGCAGGAATCTCGGGGAAATTGGAGAGATCTGTGCAAAGGTGTTTTAATTAAAATTTGTTTTATTTAATATCAAAGTTTGACTGTGCGGTTTAAAATTTCAAATTGATACATGCTTATTGCATGTTGTTGTGTTTTTGCATGGACATCAGGTTTTTAAGTTTGATACATATTTTTGTCGAGATACCGAATTTTCCCTGAATGTGTATAAGAATACAAAGCTGGATTTGAAATTGTTTTAAACCTGCAGTTAAGGAGGATTAATGGAAAAATTAATTATTAACGACAAGATCAAAAAGAGCAGGATACCGGCGAGGCTGGATCTTGCCCAGAGCGGTACAGGCCTTTTTCTCGGCCTGTTCATGTGGGCGCATATGATTCTTATTTCAAGTATTCTTCTCGGGAAAGGATCATTTAACTTTGTAGCAAGATTCATGGAACTTTCATTTATCTCTGACTCCGGGAATATTCATCCTTCGGCAGTGTTTTTTGCTGTGCTTGTTGTGTTCAGTATTTTTGTCATCCATGCAGCACTTGGAATTAGAAAATTCCCCATTTCCTGGAAAGAACATACTGTTTTCAGAACCCAGATGAAAATACTCAACCATACAGATACCAATTTATGGTATGTTCAGGTTGTCACAGCGTTTATCATGTTTTTCTTAGGTTCCGTTCATCTGTACA
>WGCX01000178.1 GCA_015493575.1 Desulfobacteraceae bacterium
CAACGAAGTAGATGGGAAAAGAAGACAAGCAATCTCGTTCAACTTATAAAATTTTCGATCCTTAACCACGAAATACACGAAAGACACAAAAAAAGTAAGAACAAAGTTCAAAAAGTGTAAATTACTTTTTAAACATACAGGGAGAGGGGTAGGCACAAATAAAAACCCAAGTGGAAAATATTTTAAATAATTTCAACTGACATCAGATATTTTCCCCATTTAATGTGTATTGCACCAAAAAAATCAGGATAGGTGAAAAATTGAAAAATTTATGCCGCAAATTTTTTTAAAATATTTCATGCGTCAGTCGTGTAAAATATTATTACAGGTTGCATAATTGTGGCAATATATGATAATTACCCTTTGTTATGAAACAATATTTAATAGATGGATTAAACCCAAAAGATGTTAAAAATCTTGAGAACTGTCTTAATGACTCTTTTGGGCATCCTGTACTCGGAAATATTTACTGGGTTGAACTTGACAGGAACATATTGACACCACGGCAGAAACAGCACGTGGATTGTTATCCCCATGTGTTTGCTCTGGAGCTTGGAAAAGACTATCTTTCATGTGAACTTCTTGTCAGGATAAAAAAAAATATAAAGTGTGATTGCATGGGTTTTGCAAATCATACCCAGCGCGACTGGCTTATTGATAAGATAGATCTAATTTTTGATGAACTTGGTATTATTATTTGAAATAAATAATCCAATTGCCTCTCCTCAATTTCTTGTTTTTGATCACAGAAATTA
The DNA here is from genome assembly GCA_015493575.1 of Desulfobacteraceae bacterium. Lineage (GTDB taxonomy): Bacteria > Desulfobacterota > Desulfobacteria > Desulfobacterales > Desulfobacteraceae > WGCX01. The sequence goes on from WGCX01000178.1 coordinate 756, forward strand.
AAGGGTAAGGCACTAAAAGTCTTTATGTCTGCCGGTACAATTCCTTCGGTCCCCCCCCCTTTTTTTGCGGGCAAAACCGAAGACTGAATCCGGATAAACCCCAGATAATCAAAGATTCTGACAAATATGGGGCAGAAGGCGCAGAGCCAATCCTTATTCTTAAAGAAACTTAGCATAAGTTTCATATTAAAAAACCGGAGATATTAATTAATGTTTAAAATAATACCCCTTGGCGGGTTTGGTGAAATCGGTCTGAACATGATGGCCGTAGAATATGAAGAAACAATTTTTATTATTGATGCAGGTTTGATGTTTCCTGAAGACCATATGTTAGGCGTTGACATTGTGATTCCTGAAATGGGATACATAAGGGAAAACAAATCAAAAGTTAAAGGGGTAATCCTTACCCATGTCCATGAGGACCATATTGGCGCACTTTCATATCTGTTAAAGGAAATATCCATTCCAGTTTATGGATCGGCCTTTACCCTTGGTATTGTTTCAAACAAACTCAGGGAGGCAGATCTTCTCGGTTCCACAGACCTTAACCTTGTAAAGGCAGGAGAAACAATATCCATAGATCCGTTTAAAATTGAATTCATCCGTGTAAGCCACAGTACTCTGGACTGCATGGGGCTTGCCATTACAACCCCTCTGGGTCTTATTGTCCATACCGGAGATTTCAGGATAAATAACTGTGCCGATCCTGTAAATACTACTGATGTTTCAAGATTCGCAAGACTTGGTGAAGAAGGTGTGCTTGCGCTTTTATCGGACTCAACCAATGTTGAAAATGAAGGATATACTGTTTCCGATCAAAAAGTCGCTGATTCCCTTGGAGAAATAATTGCAAAAAGTGAAGGCCGGGTTATTGTTGCTCTTTTTGCATCAAATATTTTCCGTATTCGCCAGATCGTTGATATTGCATTGAAAAACAGGCGCAAAATTGTTTTTAACGGCAGGAGTATCCTCCAGACCGTTGCCGTTGCAAAGGAACTTGATTATTTTTCATGTCCCGATGAAATGATTCTTGATGTAAAAAAAGTAAATTCCTTTCCGGATAATGAAATTTTAATTATTACAACGGGAAGCCAGGGAGAGCCCATGTCGGCCCTTACCCGCATGTCAACGGGATTACATAAACAGGTGAATATCAAAAAGGGAGACAGTGTTATTCTGTCCTCAAAGGTTATCCCTGGAAATGAGAAAGCTATTTCCTCCACCATAAACAGCCTTTACAGGCGGGGTGCTGATGTTGTTTATGATAAACTGGCCAGGGTCCACGTTTCAGGCCATGCCTGCCAGGAGGAACTGAAGCTGATGATCAACCTGACCAAACCGAAATATTTCATTCCGATTCACGGGGAATACCGTCATCTTGTAATACATGCGAGGCTTGCTGAAAAACTCGGACTTGAAAGGAAAAATGCAATTGTGGCTGAAAATGGCAGTATGATCTGTTTTGATGAAAGCGGTTGCAGAGTGGACGGAAAAATACAGACTGGAAGGGTTTTAATTGACGGAAAGGGAGTAGGAGATGTAGGGGCAAGTGTCCTGCGCCAGAGACGGGATCTTTCCGAAGACGGTCTGGTTGTGGTGACAATGGTCATTGATGAAGAAACAGGTATAGTGCTTTACGGGCCTGAACTGATTTCAAGGGGATTTGTATTTGGTGCTGAAACAGGTTACCTTGTGGATGATGCCCAGTGCGTTATACTTGAAATCGTTGAAGAGATTGAGCCGGGAGTTGATTCCAGAATTAATCTTATCCGATCAAGGCTCCAGAAGGCGTTAAAGCAGTATTTCTTTTTTACAATAGGAAGGCGGCCTGTAATACTGCCTGTAATCATTGAAGTATGAAAAAAGAAATAATAGGAATCCTGCTTTTTTTTCTTGTTATTCTGACCTTTGTCAGCCTTTTTTCCTATAGCCCTGCTGATCCGTCCATAAATAATCATGTGCTTTTACGCGTTAGGGAAATTCACAATTTTTTCGGACTTCTCGGTGCTTTTTTTGCCGGTACCCTTATCGCTGGTTTCGGGCTTGGTTCATTCTGGCTGCCTGTTATTCTGCTTGCCTGCTCGATAAACTATTTACAGGGACGTTCTCAGAAAATTATACTGTTAACTCTTTGCGGCGGTATTGCCCTGATCGTTTCAACGGGCAGTTTTTTATCTCTTTTTCATACTCAGTATGTTTTATGGGGAAGAACTTTTTCATCCGGCGGTATTGTCGGGATATCTCTTGCCCGTGTGCTTTTTAAATATGCTAATACTTCCGGTGCCATCATTGTTCTGATTTGTGTCTTTTCCATGGGTTTTGTACTTGCAACCGGAATCTCCCTGTTTACCTTTGCTTTGACAATTAAAAAATATATATTAATTTTTTTATTTTTTATTTTAAAGATTTTAAAAAAAGAGATTACAGCTCTTGGAAAATTCTTTCATTTTCTCTGGAGCAGAAATGATAAGATATTAAAGGTTATTGATATCACGCCTTTATCCTCAAAAGTAAAAAGTCTGACAGCGATTATAAAAAAAGATGGGCGGGGTAAGGAACGTGAACAGGAAAATCAACAGACAGGACAATCAGATTCCATGAGTCATGCATTCAAGCTAAAAGGCTCATCTTCAGAAATTACAGAAATTGAAAACAGAGAAATTAAAATCACATCTGCAGGGAATGAAAATTCCAGCTGTTTTTTTACGCCTGATACTGCAGGACCTGAAGATGTAAGCCGTTTTGAAGATATAAGGGAGGAAAAAAATTTTAATCTTCCGCCTGTTTCCCTTTTAAAGGAAAAGAAAAAAAGGAAAACAGATGTTGATATTGAAAAATTAAAGGAAAAAGGAAAAATTCTTGAGGAAAAACTCTCTGATTTCAATATTTCAGGTGAAGTTGTGGAGATACTTCCGGGACCTGTCATCACAACATTTGAGTACAGGCCTTCCCCGGGAATTAAAATCAGTAAAATAGTCAATCTCACCGATGACCTTGCCCTGGCATTAAGCGCAATGAGCATAAGGATAATTGCACCAATTCCGGGCAAAGATGTTGTGGGCATTGAAATTCCCAATGATAAAAGGGAAATTGTGATTTTGCGGGAACTTATAGATTCTCCGGCCTTTGCAGCCTCCCCCTCAAAACTTACATTGTGCATGGGTAAAAATATACTTGGCGCTCCTGTTGTTGCACAATTAGAGATAATGCCGCATCTGCTCATCGCAGGCGCCACCGGAACGGGAAAAAGTGTGGGCTTAAATGCCATGATAATCAGCCTTCTCTACAAGGCTGCACCCGATGAAGTGAAATTTATCATGATAGACCCCAAACGCATTGAACTTTCAGTTTACGATGGTATTCCCCATCTTATATCTCCCGTTGTAACTGACATGAAAAAAGCGACAAACGCCCTTCTCTGGGGAGTACGTGAGATGGAAAGAAGATATGAACTCCTTGCCGAAAACGGGGTGAGGAATATCCTGCAGTACAATGCCTTTGCTGAAAAGCAGAATAAAAGGAAAAACAGAATTGATGGGCAGAAAACGCACTTTGACCCGGAAAAAACGAAAAATCACGATTCTGGTGCAATTGATTCCGGTGCAATGAAAAAAACAGAAGATGCCATGGAAATTCTTCCTTATATTGTGGTTATTGTGGATGAATTTGCAGATCTCATGATGGTTGCTTCAAGGGATGTGGAAGCAGCGCTTATCCGTCTTGCACAGATGGCAAGGGCTGCAGGTATCCATCTTATCCTGGCAACCCAGAGACCTTCAGTGGATGTCTTAACCGGAATCATCAAGGCCAATTTTCCCACAAGAATTTCATTCCAGGTCTCATCAAGAATAGATTCAAGGACAATTCTGGATACAAACGGTTCGGAAAGGCTGCTTGGAAACGGGGATATGCTTTTTCTTCCCCCTGGAACGGGAAGGCTGCAGAGAATTCAATGCGCCTATATTTCAGAAGCTGAGATTTCAAGGATTACAGATTTTCTCAAAGCCCAGAAAACGCCGGAATATGTTGAAGATGTTACGAAACAGATCGATAAAGACAAAAAAGAAATTGACAAAGCCGATTATGATGAAAAATATGATGAGGCGGTGGCCCTTATTACAAAAACAAGACAGGCTTCCATCTCAAGTGTGCAGCGTCATCTGCGCATCGGGTATAACAGGGCGGCAAGAATCATAGAGATGATGGAAACAGAAGGGATCATAGGCCCCCAGGAAGGTTCAAAACCAAGGGAGATCCTTGTAAAAAGTTATGAAAATTGATTTTGATTTTGCAAAAACCATAAAAGGATTTATTTTGGATTCCGAAGCGGCAAGACTCCATGAAACAGCCCTTGAAGCTTCAGCATCGGGACCATGCCTTGAAATTGGAAGTTACTGCGGGAAATCCGCCTATTTCATTGGTATGGCATGTAAAGAAAACAACAGCATACTGTTTTCCCTTGACCACCACCGCGGCTCAGAGGAACACCAGTATGGTGAGGAGTATTTTGACCCTGAACTTCTCGAAAAAGGAGTTTCCGAGGGTGAACAGCCCCGAATCAGCACTTTTAACATGTTCCAAAATACCATTAAGCGTGCCATGCTTGAAGATGTTGTGGTAGCGGTTGTAGCAAAATCTATCGTTGCCGGAAAAATGTGGTCAACGCCCCTTGCAATGGTTTTTATCGACGGAGGGCACAGCTTTGATGCAGCAGAAAATGATTATAAAACATGGTCTCCCCATATTATGGATAATGGATTTCTTGTTATCCACGATGTTTTCATGGATCCTGCAAAAGGAGGCCAGGCACCGAGATATATTTATGAAAAAGCGATTGATTCCGGGATGTATGAAAACATGGGATTAACCCATACGCTCGCAGTGCTTAAAAAGAAGGAAAAATAAAAATAAAAGGATGATTAAAAATTGAAAATTACAATTATAGGGACAGGTTATGTGGGACTTGTGACCGGTGCATGCTTTTCCGAAATGGGAGCAAATGTTACCTGCATAGATGTTGATGTAAACAAAATAGAAAATCTGAAAAAAGGAGTTCTCCCGATTTATGAGCCCGGGCTTGAGAAAATGGTGCTTTCAAATTACCGGGACGGGCTTTTAAAATTTTCCACTTCCCTCTCAGATGCCATGAAAAACTCAAATCTTTTTTTCATTGCAGTTGGCACACCTCCCGGAGAAGACGGATCTGCAGATCTGAAATATGTACTTGAAGTTGCCGCAGAAATAGGCAGAAATATTGAGAGCTATTCTGTTATTGTTGACAAATCAACCGTTCCCGTTGGAACTGCAGATAAGGTAAGCAAAGCCATGAAAGAGCAGATTGACAAAAGGGGAGTTGAAATTAAATTTGATGTTGTCAGCAATCCTGAATTTCTCAAGGAAGGAGCTGCCATTGTGGATTTTATGAAGCCTGACAGGATCATTGTCGGTGCAGATACAGACCAGGCAAAAAAAATCATGCAGAGGGTGTATGCGCCTTTTTCAAGGAACAGGGATAAAATAATTTTCATGAGTGTCCGCGATGCAGAAATGACAAAATACGCTGCAAACTCCATTCTCGCCACAAAAATATCATTTATGAATGAAATATCAAATGTGTGTGAGCGCCTTGGTGTTGATGTGGAAAATGTAAGAAAAGGGATCGGATCCGATTCAAGGATTGGGTATTCTTTTATTTATCCTGGATGCGGATATGGGGGCTCCTGTTTTCCAAAGGATGTGAAAGCACTTATCAGGACAAGCATTGAATGCGGATTTGACCCTGCACTTCTTAAAGCTGTTGAATATAGAAATGAGATGCAGAAGAAAAATCTTTCTCAAAAAATATTCACACGCTTTGGAAACGATCTTTCAGGCTTGTGTTTTGGTATATGGGGACTTTCATTTAAGCCCGGAACAGATGACATGAGGGAAGCTCCGTCCATAGTACTGATTAATGATCTTGTTAAGGCGAAAGCTGCTGTCAGGGCATTTGACCCCGTTGCCATGGATGAAGCAAAAAAAACTTTCCCTGCAAAATGGTTTGACACAGGAAAAATTGTTCTTACAGATCAGCAGTATGATGCCTTGGAAAATGCCGATGCCATGGTGCTTTTAACGGAATGGAAATCATTTCGCCAGCCATCTTTTTCTTCCATGGAAGAACTGATGAAACAGAAAATTGTATTTGACGGCAGAAATCAATATGATCCTGCAGAACTTTTGGAAGCAGGTTTTGAGTATCACGGCATTGGAAGATAATTTATGGAGGTTGATTTTGGATTTATCAAAAAAATTTGGCAAAAGGTCATTTATCATAATTTTGCTTTTTATGGCTGTTTTAATGCTCTGCCTTGATATGGGACTGTACTTCGGAATTAACAGGCTGTTACATATCCTTACCCCGAAATCCGGGGCAGGAGCCGGCATTGAAACCGTTTCCGATGTTGTAAGGGTTTTGAAAATGATATCCGTGAAGTTTGTTTCATGGTACGTTCCTGCATCAGCCTTTTTTTTCGTCCTGTTCGGTTTTATCCTGTGGATCGTGCTTAAGGGATCTGTCTCAAACATTTTTAAGGAATTTCAATTGGATGCTGTCAGGCCTTCTGCGGGAAAGAAGGGTAAAAAAGATTCTGCTGACCTGAGAATTGAACAGAACAGGAAAAAACGAATTTTTTTATCTCTTTTATCCGTGCTCCAGCGTGAAGGACGGCTCCTTGATTTTTTTGATGAGGATCTAAATCAATATGAAGATGAACAGATAGGAGCTGCGGTGAGAAGCATCCAGGAGGATTGCAAAAAAACAGTCACAAGGTATATTGCTCCAAAACCTGTTTTAAATGAACAGGAGGGCGATGAAGTTGTTGTTGAACCCGGATTTGATCCGGATTCCATCAAACTTGTGGGAAATGTCACTGGAAAGCCTCCATTTAAGGGAATTTTAAGGCACAGGGGATGGAAGGCAGGGAAAAAAGAGATTCCAAAACTTGCAGATATACTTGATCCGTCTGTAATTGTCCCGGCAGAGGTTGAGGTGGAGTAATGGAACTGCAAAGGAAAAAACCCCGATATATCGTCGGTATAGACCTTGGAACCACCAACACTGTTGCAGCCTATACAAAGGCGCTGCATCCGGATTATTTTAAAGAAAATGAACTTTCAAAAATCCAAGGCCATCCGGGAACCGATGATAATGATCAAACTGAAATAAAACTGTTTAAGATTCTCCAGTTTACAGGTGGAAAAACCCTTGAAAAAAGGGATGCGCTTCCATCTTTTTTATATATTCTCCAGGATGATGAATCTTTTGATGCAAATTTAAAACTTCCGTGGGAAAAATCCAATACACTGATTACAGGAGAATTTGCAAGGGAACGCGGAGTTGAACTTCCCCATAAACTTGTTTCATCATCAAAATCATGGCTTTGCAATCACTATGTTGACAGGGAATCCCCTATTCTTCCATATGAGACTCCTTTAAACGGAGACAAACGTGGAAAAGAAGAAAACAAAAATAAAATTTCACCCATTGAAGCTTCCTGTGCAATTTTATCCCATATAAAAAATGCGTGGAATCACGAAATGGCAGGTGATGATCCTGATTTAAAGCTTGAGAACCAGGATATTTATCTTACCGTACCTGCATCCTTTGATGCTGTTGCACGTCAGCTTACAATAAAAGCTGCAGAAATGGCAGGGCTGGAAAATCCTGTTCTTATTGAAGAGCCCCAGGCTGCTTTTTACTCCTGGATTAACCGATCAGGGGAAAGCTGGCGCAAAACTATCAAAAAAGGCGATCTTGTTCTTGTATGCGACATCGGCGGAGGCACAAGTGATTTCAGCCTCATTGAAGTCAAAGAGGGGCAGGACGGCAATCTTGAACTTGAACGCCTTGCCGTTGGGGAGCATCTCCTTGTGGGCGGGGATAATATTGATCTTGCCTTAACCTATTATTTAAAGGCAGAGCTTGAAAAAAAAGGTAAAAAACTTGACTCCTGGCAGATGAGAGCCCTTGTTCATTCTTCAAGAAAGGCAAAGGAAAATCTATGTTCAGGTGAAGGAAAGGATAAATATCCCGTAACAATTCTCGGAAGGGGAAGAGGCTTGATCAAGGGAACCATAAAGACAAAGCTGAAATACAATGATATTGAATCAATTCTCTTTAACGGTTTTTTCCCTGAATGCAGCCTCAATGACAGACCCGCAGTGTCAACTAATGCAGGTATGAAGGAGTTTGGACTTGCCTATGAATCGGATCCCGGAATAACACGCCACCTTGCAAAATTTATTTCCTCCTGCGTTGATGAAAACGGAAATACAAGGCTTCCCACAGCTGTTGTGTTTAACGGGGGTGTCATGAAATCTCCGATTTTAAGAAAAAGAGTGATGGATATTATCCGCTCATGGGCAGAAGATGTCAAACCATCCCCCTTTTCTGACCAGGAACATTCAGATGAATATGGAGATAAACATTCACATAAACATAGAGATGAACCTGGTGACAAACATTCCACAGAACATTCCAATAACTTTTACCAAACAGATCAGACAAAAAAAGAATATGCAACAGATGCAGAATCAGAAACAATGCCCGATGAAACTGCGGTGGAGACCGGAATAGGGAAAATCCATGAAATCGATGAAATACGTAAAATTCATGAGATATCTGAGATATCTGAGATATCTGAGATATCTGAGATACCCGAAATACGTGAGATACCTGAGATACCCGAAATACGTGAGATACCTGAGATACCCGAGATACGTGAAATCAAAGATGTAGATTTCGATTTTTCAGTGGCAAAGGGTGCTGCCTGTTATGGACTTGCTGTAAATGGAAAAGGAATCCGCATAAGGGCAGGACTTGGGAGATCTTATTACATGGCCGTTGAAACTGCAATGCCTGCGGTCCCGGGGCTTGTTCCGCCAACAAGGGCTTTATGTATTGCCCCCTTTGGCATGGAGGAAGGAAGCGAAACTGAATGCAGTAACAGAATTTTTAACCTTGTTGTCGGGCACAAAGTTAATTTTGATATCATGACCTCTTCTGTCAGAAAACAAGACTCCCTTGGCGTTTTGATTGATAACTGGGAAGAAAAGGAGATTAACGAACTTTCATCAATCGGAACTTTGCTTGAAGGTGAATCAGGTATGATGATTCCGGTAACTTTTAAGGTTAAACTCACTGAAACGGGAACACTTGAATTCTGGGCATATGAAAGAGACGGCGAAAGAAAGTGGAAATTTGAACTTAATATTCGAAGCAACGCCGAATAAACTGCCAGGGGGCAGATCTGAATAGGCCTTGATCTGCCTGAAAGAATCAAATATACTGACAAATATTGGGCCGCAGGCGCGTAGCCAACTATTATTCTAAAAAATATTACAGGATTATCATATAAAAAAACGAAAAATCCATACAGGATGAGCAGGTTCAGTTCTGTGAGAATCCGGTTCAGTTATGTGAGAATAATGATAAGACCGTAAAGCCTCAAGGACCTGATCCATCAACCAATATTCCGGATTTGGTTTGAATCTTTCCTTGACTTCCATAATTTCACTGTATTATAGGTTAGCAAAGAAATTATTTAATTTATAAAAATAAATAAAATTTTGACAAAAATCAACAGGAATTTTACTTGTTTTTAACTTAATATCTCAATAGGTGGAAATATTATCCATATACTTACTCCGATATCATGGAATTTTTTTTCCATCTATTGACAATGTTCTGACCCTTGCGTGGCGGAATGTTGGTTTTGGGGAATGGTTGGCGGAATTTTTCTTGAATTTGATTTTTGTCTCTCTTTGGAGGTTGTGAGCTTTGTTTCTTTCCGTAGATTTCAGTTCAAAGAAACCGGATCGTGTTCCAGGGTGGTTCGTAGTTTCGGAAATTGATTTGACTATGGAAGTTGTTTTTTTCAGGGTGGTTCTCAGTTCCGATTTTTTTCATTAAAAATGCAGGCTGTTCCATAAAGGGTGAATCTCTTATCGGATTTTGAAGCAAGCTGTGAGCTTATTCCTCAATCCGGATATGTGCTTGATTTTTATCGTTTTTTTGAATGTCTTGAGGCCAGAACAATACGCTGGAAGGGACTGGGCAGTATCTCGGCATTTCGGAAAGGTAACTTTTTTACGGGATTTTACAATTTAATCAATGCTGTCGGGTTGGCCTGCCCAGCCCCTCAGCTCAGCCGTTCTGACCCTTGCGTGGCGGAATGTTGGTTTTGGGAAATGGTTGGCGGAATTTTTCTTGAATTTTATTTTTGTCTCTCTTTGGAGGCTGTGTGCTTTGTCCCCTTTCCGTAGATTTAAGTTCAAAGAACCTGGATCGGGTTCCAGGG
>WGCX01000179.1 GCA_015493575.1 Desulfobacteraceae bacterium
CCTGTCCATGATGACACGGGGAAGCTTTCCACAGATGAAGAAACTGGCCTTGAAACCGGTGAAAAAGAACAGCTGCCTTTGGATAAAAATGAGAATATTGAAAAACCAGCTGCCGGCTTAATCCTTTCTGATTCGATTCCACCTGGTTCCACTGACGTTGCTGTGGATGCAGAACAGGAGAAAATACCTAAGCGCAGTGAATCAGGTAATAAAGCTTCTCTGGACGCTGTTCCCGAAGGTTTTGAAATTGATGACAAGTTAGATAAGCCGGTGAAAAAACCTGGCAGGGCAATTTTTGTTGTACTTTTTATCGCCATTATCTTATTGGCTGGTTACAGTATAACCATAATGAAAGGAATTAAAATTCCTTATGTTTCAGATTTTAAAATTCCTTTTCTCACCCAGTATCTGACATCAAATACCCATGTTAAATCTTTTCCTGTAAGTCTTATACCTGACAAGAAAAGTATCAACGGCAGATTTGTTACAAATTCCTCTGCAGGGACTTTATTTGTAATTACCGGAAAAATAATAAACAAGTCTGAAATCCCATGCAGTCATGTCAGAGTCACAGGGACATTAATTGCGGAGAATAAAATCAAAGTAAAAAATAAAACAGTGTTCTGCGGAAATTTGATTTCCGAAGACAAGCTTGGATCTCTTAAAATGGAAGCGATTGATGGTATTCTTGCCAGAAAATCCGGAAACAACAATTCCAATGTGAATATAGCGCCTGGCAGGTTTGTTTCGTTTATGATCGTGTTTTCAAAGCTCCCTGATAATCTCCAGAATTTTACTGTGAATGTTGCGGGTTTTGATAAGGGAAAGATAAAAAAGTAGAAATCTATATTGACATTTGACCACTGGTGATGATATATTCGGCTGGTTTTTTACGGCGATGTAGCTCAGATGGTTAGAGCATGCGGCTCATATCCGCAGTGTCCGGGGTTCGATTCCCTGCATCGCTACCAGACAATACAATGCCGGCTTGTTTGAAATCATTCAGACAAGCCGGTTTTTTTTCTAAAAAAAGCAGGAAATAAGGATCGGAGATGAAATAAGTTGAACAGAAATAGCGCAGAATTCCTACCCCATGTACAAGGCGCATTAAAGGTTGCATACTCAACGTATTCGGCCTTTGATGCAACGAAGTAGATGGGCCGAAAGACAAGCAATTTCGTTCAACTTATAAAATTTTCGATCCTAAGGAGCTTGCATGTCGGGAGTTTATGAAATATACGTAAAAGATCATTTTTCTGCGGCCCATGCACTGAAAGGTTATGACGGGAATTGTTCCAGACTCCACGGTCATAACTGGATAATTGAAGTCCTTATAAAATGCCGGGAGCTTAACGCCATTGGGATAGGTGTGGATTTCAGGGAGGTAAAGGAAAAATTAAAGCAGGTTCTTAAAGAATTCGACCATGTCAACCTCAACGGGATTCCTGAATTTACAAATATTAATCCCACTTCTGAGAATATTGCAAGAATAATTTATAAAGAACTTTCCGTACAGTTTAACACTGATAATATTAAAGTTTCCAGGGTAAAAGTATGTGAAACCCCTGGATGCGGTTCTTCCTACATGGAGGAATAATTGAGCCTGAATCTCTGCGAAATTTTCCACAGTATCCAGGGAGAGTCAAGTTTTGCAGGACTGCCCTGTGTGTTTGTAAGGCTTTCGGGCTGCAACCTGAACTGCTCATGGTGCGATACTGTTTATGCTAAAACCGAATCAAAAAAGGTTTCAATTCAAAAAATTGTTAAAAGGGTAAAAGAATTTGGATGCAGTCTTGTGGAGATAACAGGTGGTGAGCCCCTTATGCAGGGAAAAAGTGCCGATTTGATATCCCTTCTGATCCGGGAAGGATTTCAGGTGCTTGTGGAAACCAACGGAAGTATCAGCATAAATAATATTCCTGGCGAATGTATAAAAATCATTGATATTAAATGTCCTTTAAGCGGTGAAAGCGACAAAAATTTTTTTGGCAATCTTGATCTTATTACAGAAAAGGATGAAATTAAATTTGTGATTGCAGGAAGAGAAGATTATGATTTTGCAAAGGATATAATACATACAAAACTTATGGATAATGGTTTTTCTATAATTCCATACAAAAATATTCACCTGTCACCTGTTTTCGGTAAAATTAATCCGAACAAGCTTGCAGAATGGATTTTGCAGGACAGGCTCAAGGCAAGACTTTCCATGCAGATTCATAAAATTATATGGGATCCTGACAAAAGAGGAGTGTAAAATTATTGAATAATAACAAAAATATGAAAGCCATTGTCCTTTCAAGCGGAGGAATCGATTCATCAACAGCCATGGCCATTGCAAAATCCGAAGGCTATATTGTTTACAGTTTAAGTTTTAATTATGGGCAGCGTCACAGCATTGAACTTGAATCTGCAAAAAAAATAGCAAAAGCCATGAAGGTGAAAAAACACCTGATTCTGGATCTTGATTTGAGAAAAATAGGAGGCTCTGCTTTAACTGAAGAGATTGATGTACCAAAACATGACAGTACAGAGCAGCTCGTCTCAGATGATATTCCAATAACCTATGTCCCTGCAAGAAACACAATTCTGCTCTCATACGGTCTTGCATGGGCTGAAGTCCTCAAGGCGGAAGCCATATTCATAGGTGTGACAGCAGTGGACTACAGTGGATACCCTGATTGCAGACCTGAATATATAAAAGCGTATGAAAAAATGGCAAATCTTGCCACAAGAACGGGCGTTACAGGTGAAACAAAGCTTAAGATCAAAACACCGTTAATTGATCTTTCAAAGGGGGAAATAATAAAAAGAGGCATAGAACTTGGCGTGGATTATTCTCTGACTCTGAGCTGTTATGATCCTGATTTAAGCGGAAGATCATGCGGAAAATGCGACAGTTGCCTTCACAGGAAAAAGGGATTTAAAGAAGCAGGAATTGCCGATCCTACAATTTATGTATAACTGCCATGAGGCAGATCTGAAGACTTTCAGACTGCCTCTCAACAAATATTGAAACTCTAATAATTTAAGGTACTTTAAAGGAGTTTCATATAAAAAAGAAACAACCATAGGGCGTATATGGTTTTGAATCTGCCACCTCGTAAAAAATAGAGAAATATACCCAATATAGCGGCTATTTATTTTTTATAAAACCCTTTTTGATTTATTTTTTAAAATTGAGTTATTACCTGCCCTACTGGCCGGTTACGGTCTTTTTCATGTACTGCAGAAAGGGCTTGATTTTGAATCATTTTCCGTACCCTTTGCAAGCCAGTTTAAAAACCGCAAAATGAAATTCTGTTTTTTATCATTTTTTTCTTCTTTATCGGTATCTGTTTTATCACTCATTTTTCTTTTTCCTTTTCTTATAACGGCCATGAGGCAGATCTGGACTGCGTTCCAGCGCCTCACAACGAACATAAAAAGAGCATTTGTGACTATGTCAAAAATGAGCTCTTTCTTATAAAAACGGCCATAAGGCCGATCTGGATTTACAAGGACATCTGAAATATAATCTTATTCTTATAATTTTGCAAGTAAATTACCCCATGGCTGTTAGGATCGAAAATTTTATAAGTTGAACGAAATTGCTTGTCTTCTTTTCCCATCTACTTCGTTGCATCAAAGGCAAAAATACGTTGAGTATGCAACCTTTAATACGCCTTGTACATGGGGTAGGAATTCTGCGCTGTTTCTCTTCAACTTATTTCATCTCCGATCCTTATCAAAGTTCCATTATATTTTTTTTTATCTCTTATATTTCTCTTTTGTCTGCAACGTGATATGGTGCTGCCTTTATAATAACCATGAGGCGGACATGGAGACTATTATAAGGCCTCATGACGGTTATATCCGTTGCAATGGCGTATATTTTTAAAGGAAATAAACCTGCTGCGGTTCCTGGTGCATAGGTAAGCAATCCTTTTACCTTTATTTTTATTTATCTTGGTGCCTTACTCCTCAATTCCTGTTAAAAAAAACAAAAAATTGAGGAGAGGCAAATGGGTTGCTGCGGGCATCACTCACTTTAGCTGTTATAGAATGGATATTTTCTTTATTGGTAATTCACACCAGGACAATAGATTGCAGAAGGGATTGTTTTGAGTCTGCCTGCAGGTTTTTTTTCCTGTTGTTTAACAGAAATTTTTGTAAAAAAATAGATTTGCAAAGGAACAAAAAGACTGATAAAGAAGAAATATTATGACATACCCCGGAACACTTCTCAGAAAAGAAAAACTATTTGCAAAAAAAGAACTGGGCCAGAACTTTCTTGCCGATCCAAAGACAGCTGAAATGATAGTGAACCGTTCAAAAATTTCCAAAAATGACACAGTCCTTGAAATAGGGGCAGGCCTTGGTGCTCTCACTGTCCATGCAGCAAAAAAAGCTGCAAAAATATACGCCGTTGAAAAAGATAAAAGATTGATTAAAATTTTAACAGATGAACTTGAATCAGTTGGTATTGTTAATGTGGAATTGATAAATCAGGATATATTCAAGGTTGATACCAAAGAACTTGGCTTTGGCCGAAAACTTATTGTCCTTGGGAATCTTCCCTACAATATTTCATCCCAGGTTCTTTTTAAGCTTGTAAAGGAAAGAAATAATATAAAAAAAGCTATTCTCATGTTTCAGAAAGAGCTTGCACAAAGAATTCAGGCTTCCTGCGGAGGACGAGATTACGGCAGGCTTTCCGTTGTTATGCAATACTGCAGTAAAATCAAAAATATTGCAGATATAGGGGGACATCTCTTTTTCCCAAAACCTGAAGTTGAGTCAAGGGTTATTGAACTTTCTTTTTTTGAGACAACCTGTTTTTCAGGAGAGAAGGAGGACTTTTTCTTTAAGGTCATTAAGGCTGCTTTTTCAAAACGCAGGAAAACATTGAGAAATTCACTTGCAGGCAATGAACTTGATATTGATTCAAAAACTGCAGCCCAAATTTTAAAACAAACGGGAATTGATCCTGTTAGAAGGGCAGAAACCCTTGACGTCAACGAATTTATAGACCTTACCAGAACACTCTGGTCAAAATAAAAGGAAGGGCTGAAAATGGTTGACAAAAAGATCGGCATAGATGATCTCATCGAAATCGTTGCACAAGGAGGTAAGGTAAAAACCGGAATTGACGTTTACGATAAATCTGGAATACTTTTGCTTGAGCGGGATGTCCTTGTTGATAAAATCAAGATTCTTGAGATCATTAAAGCAAACGGAATTGAATCTCTTCCTTTAAGTGCAGGAGGGGACAGTGGCATCTGGGATGCAAACGGAAAATTGATCGGTGGTAGTGGTACAGGAACCGAGGATAATTCAGGAAAGAACAGGGAAAAGCCAAAACCATTGTCCGGTATTAAAAGCGGAGAAATAGAAAAGAAATTATACAAGATCAAAGAACTTAAAAAAATTGCATTGGAAAAATACAATGCATCCAAGAATAAAATTAAGAAAGTACTTGGGGACATTAAAGAAACAGGCGGAGAATTTGATTATGATGATGTGGAAGAACAGGTTTCCAACCTTGTGGAATTTTTAACTGTAACAGATAATTCCTTTTCATACCTGACAAAGGAAATTTTGTCATATGATGATTATCTTTATAACCATTCCGTAAATGTATGCGCAATTGGAACGGCAATAATCAATAAATTCAACTCAAGTTTCAGCCTGTTGATCAATGACCACCTGAACGCAGGGATAAAGAATCAGCCGGACCTGTTTAAAGATCAAAAAAATTCAAAAAAGAATTCTTATAAATGTTTTATGAAAGATGAGCTTCTTGATATTGCAACGGGATTTTTTCTCCATGACCTCGGCAAAGTCCTGGTTCCGGATAAGGTCCTTAATAAAGCGGGCAGACTGACAGATGAAGAATTTGAAATAGTGAAAAAGCATTCTTATGAATTTGGCCCGGAAATCATGGAAAAAAATAAGATTAAAAATTCCATGATAAACAATATTGTTAAAAATCATCATGCAGGACTTTATGAAAAAGAAGAGAGATGTTATCCCAATAACACACTTCCCGATGACATCCCGACATACGTTAAAATCTGTAAGTTTGCCGATATCTATGACGCAATGACATCCAAAAGATGCTATAAAGAGGCTTTTAACCAGATCAGTGTTGTTACCGATATATTCAGGAAATATGCAGGAAAGGATATTCTGCTTCAACATATTCTATATGCATTTGTAAAAAGTATCGGGATCTATCCTCCGGGGAGTATTATTTTTTTAAGAAACGGCCAGATGGCCTATGTACTTGAAAGTAATGGCCCCATTGTTATCCCTTTTACAGATTCAGATGGAAACAGGCTGACCAGTAAATCAGATCCCGTTGATATTAATTCACCGGACATTGATGAACTTTTAAAACCGGATGGACGGCGCAGTGTTAAAACTCCAATGGAAGTTTATGGCCTTCTTCCTTCATATTTAAAGGGGCCTGTGGAAAAAACTGTTGATCAATAAATAAAGAAAGAAATAAAGGATAAATAAAACAATGATAAAAGTTAATGAAAATTACAGCAAATTAAACGATTCATACCTTTTTTTTAAAATTGCCGAAAAGGTTAATAACTACCAGAAAAACCACCCTGAAAAAGATATTATAAAACTTGGGATAGGAGATGTGACAAGGGCTCTGCCAAAAGTTTGCATAGAGGCTTTCCACAGGGGAGTAGATGATATGGCAGAAGATTCCACCTTTCATGGATACGGCCCCAGTTCGGGATATGATTTTTTAAGGGAGAAAATAGCTCTTGAAGATTTCAAAAAAAGAGGGATTGAGATTTCTGCCGATGAAATTTTTGTAAGTGACGGTTCCAAATGCGATACCGGCAATACCCAGGAACTTTTTGCAGATGATATTTCAATTGCTATTCCCGATCCTGTTTATCCTGTTTACCTTGATACCAATGTCATGGCAGGAAGAACCGGAGATTTTAAAGATGGAAGATATGACGGTGTTGTGTATATGGACTGCACAAAAGAAAATAATTTCATGCCGGAAATTCCCGATAAACCCGTTGATCTGATCTATCTCTGTTTTCCAAACAACCCTGCAGGAACAACAATAACAAAGGTGGATCTTGAAAAATGGGTGGAATATGCAAGGGATACAAAAGCTTTAATACTTTACGATGCAGCCTATGAAGCCTTTATCAGGGATGATGAAATTCCACGTTCCATTTTTGAGATCAAAGGAGCTGAAAAAGTTGCAGTGGAGTTCAGGAGTCTTTCCAAAACAGCGGGTTTTACCGGCACAAGATGCGCATACACCATTATTCCAAAACAGTGCATGGTGTTTGATAACACAGGTGCAAAAATATCTGTACAGAAATTATGGAACAGAAGGCAGAGCACAAAATTCAACGGGGTTTCCTATCCTGTGCAAAGAGCTGCCGAAGCGGTTTTTTCAGATGAGGGCAAAGCACAGACAAAAGAACTTATATCCTATTATCTCGGCAATGCGGCAATTATTCGTAATGCATTGGAATCCCTTGGTTTTGAATGTGCAGGAGGAGAACATTCTCCCTATATATGGGTGGATGGAAAAGGCAAGGAGTCATGGGACTTTTTTGATATGCTCCTTGACAAGGCCCAGGTTGTCTGCACTCCGGGAGCAGGCTTTGGCAGATGCGGTGAAGGATATATCAGGATAAGCGCCTTTAACAGCAGAGAAAAGGTTGAACAGGCAATCTCACGCATCAAAGAGGCTTTAAAATGAAAAGTTTTTTTAAAGTTAAAACCCTTGATAAGGTGATGGAGCTTATCCCGGGTTTTTCTCCCGTGGATATTGAGACTGTTCCCATATCCCGGGTTTCATCAAGAATTCTTGCCGAAGATATTCATGCCGATGATGACATGCCCGTTTTCAGAAGATCCACAATGGACGGATATGCAGTTGTTTCAGGTTCTACATTTGGCGCATCGGATTCAAGCCCTGCCTGGCTTGATTTAAAAGGCTCCATTGCCATGGGTGAAATTCCGGAATTTGATTTAAAACCGGGTCAGGCTGCAAGAATATCCACAGGCGGCATGCTGCCTAAAGGCGCTGACAGCGTTGTAATGATTGAACACACGGAAATGGTTGGAGATTCATCCGTTGAAATTTATAAAAGCGTTGCACCTTTGCAGCATGTGATTGACAGGGCTGAAGATTTTAAAAAAGACATAAAAGTGCTTGAAAAGGGTGTATTGATAAGACCCCAGGAAGCAGGACTTGCAGCAGCTTTCGGACTGTCTTCACTCAAGGTGTTTAAAAAACCCAAAATAGCAGTTATCTCAACGGGAGATGAAATAGTTCCTGTAAATGAAAGATCAGGTATCGGAAAAATAAGGGACATAAATTCATACACACTTGCAGGGTTAATACGTGACGCAGGCGCTGTTCCGGTTCTGTACGGTATTGTAAAAGATGATCCTGACGCTCTTTTTGCCGTATGTAAAAAAGCAGTTAAAGAAACAGATATGGTTCTGCTTTCAGGGGGAAGTTCCGTTGGGGTTCGCGATTTCACAGTGGAGGTTCTGTCTTCTATAGAAGATACTGAAATTCTTGTACACGGTATTTCCATAAGTCCTGGCAAACCTACAATCCTCGGCAAATCAGGCAATAAAGCCGTATGGGGGCTTCCGGGACACGTAAGTTCGGCAATGGTGGTTTTTAAAATTGTTGTTCTGCCATTTATTAAGAAGCTTAAAGGATGTTCTGATTACAGTCCTTCCGGAATAAAAATTCCGGTAAAGCTCATGAGAAACATTGCCTCTGCCCAGGGAAGACAGGATTTTGTAAGGGTAAGATTTGTTAAAAAGGATAAAGAACTTTTTGCAGATCCGGTTCTTGGAAAATCAGGGTTGATAAGGACAATGGTTCTTGCGGACGGGCTTCTTGAAATAGGTGAAAATCAGGAAGGAGTTGAAAAAAATTCCATTGTGGAAATTATTCCCATGCAATAAAAATAAAAAGGTATAAAATGAATAAAAAACGTAATGTATATCTTGATATGAAGAGTATTAAAGAAGCGGAGAATATTCTTTTTGAAAAGTTTTCCAATCAGCCTTCCATGGACAAAGAAGAGATTGCAGCAGCAGATGCAGTTGGCAGAGTTCTTGCCGAGCCTGCAATTGCAGCTCTGTCATCACCGAATTTTCATGCCGCAGCCATGGATGGTATTGCCGTTGATGCAAAATCAAGTTTCGGGGCAAGTGAAGAAGCCCCTGTTTCCCTTAAAATCGGGGAAAGCGCATCCTGGATTAATACGGGGCATGTAATGCCTGCAGGCACCAATGCCGTAATAATGATAGAACACCTCAATATTATTGATGATGAAACACTGGCCATTGAGGCTCCTGTTTTTCCATGGCAGAATGTAAGAAAAATGGGAGAAGATATTGTGGCAACTGAACTCTTGTTTCCAAGGGGGCATGTTATCACTGCTTATTCAGTTGGAGCCCTTTTATCAGGGGGAGTTTTTTCTATTAAAGTAAGAAAAAAGCCCCGTGTGCTTATTATTCCAACTGGTTCCGAGTTAAAACAATGGGAGAATGTCAAAGGAAACAGGCTTGAACCGGGCATTGTAATAGAATCAAATTCCCATGTTCTTTCAGGGCTGTGCAGGGAATACGGGGCAGATGCTGTCTGTAATACAATGCTTAAGGATAACCTTGAAAAAATAAAAAAAGCCGTTAATGACGGTATTGATTCGGGCTTTGACATGGTTCTTATCATCGGAGGATCATCTGCAGGATCAGAGGATTATGCAAAACCTGTTATTTCATCCCTTGGCAAAGTTTATGTACACGGGGTTACAATGATGCCGGGAAAACCACTTCTCTTTGGCAAAATAAAAAACACCCCTGTTTTTGGAATTCCTGGTTATCCTGTGGCAGCCATTGTTGCATTTGAGCAATTTGCAGGGAAGCTTCTCATAAAAATGCAGGGGCTTGATGAGAAAAAAAGAGATGAGATAATAGTTGAACCTGCAAGAAAAATTGTTTCCAAACTCGGCCAGGAAGAGTTCTTAAGGGTTAAAATAGGCGCTGTTAATGACAAACTCATAGCTTCCCAGCTTCCAAGGGGCTCCGGCAGTATAACAACCCTCACCGAAGCCGATGGTATTATCAGGATTCCTGCACACAGCGAAGGTCTAAGTGCAGGTGAAAAGGTAACAGCAGAACTTATAAGGCCTTTGTCAGCCATTAAGAATACTATTGTTATCATCGGTTCCCATGATAATTGTTTAGATCTTTTAAGTGATGAGATACAGCGTGGAAAAACGGGCAGTGTAAGCATTTCATCGAGCCATGTCGGAAGCATGGGTGGTCTCATGGCAATAAAAAAAGGAGCGTGCCATATGGCAGGTTCCCATCTCCTTGACCCTGAAGACGGCTCCTATAATATCTCCTATTTAAAAAAATACCTGCCCAAAGAAAAATTATGGGTTGTGAACCTTGTGATGAGGGAACAGGGATTTATCCTGCCAAAGGGCAATCCAAAGGGAATAAAAGGTCTTGAAGATTTTAAGGATAAAGAGCTTTTTTTCATCAACAGGCAGGCCGGGTCCGGAACAAGAATTCTGCTTGACTACAGGTTAAATGCACTTGGTATAAGCCCTGCTGAAATAAATGGATATACCAATGAAGAATACACCCATATGTCCGTTGCCGTTGCAGTGCTTTCAGGCAGGGCAGATGCAGGACTTGGCATCCATGCGGCAGCAAAAGCCCTTGACCTTGATTTTATTCCCGTTGTCACGGAAGAATACGATCTTATTATTCCTGACAGATTTTTTAATACAGATATGGTACAGATTTTAATGGACACCATAAAAACCGAATCATTTAAAAAACGTGTTGAGCTGCTTGGAGGATATGGTACTGAAAAGACAGGAGATATTATTTCCCAGAGTTGATTTGCTGATTATGAATCAGTGCCTTACCCCTGAATTCCTATAATAAAAAGTTGAGGAAGGCACATGGGTTGCGGGCATTGCCCGCTTTAGGTGTTATTTCCGGATATCAGCGTTGTTCACTGTTGTTATCCACGAAAAAGTCATCAATATACCCCTGTTTTTTAAGTTTTTTCCCGTATTGTGAAGCTTCTTTTTTGTCAGGAAACTTCGAGATCCTTACGATAAACCAGGTCTTTCCTCCGCCTTCTGTTTTAGAAAGATAGGCATCTAAACCCTTTGCCTTTAATTTTGCAACGTATGCATCACCATATTTTTTTTTAAGATAAGCAGCCACCTGAATGGTAAATAATTTTTTGGGTGCAGGTTCTGTTTTATGTATATTTTCCTTAAATTCATATTTTTTTTGAAATTCAGGTTTTTTTTCATCAAAAAGGCGGGAAAATGTGTTTATCATAAAAATAATTATGCTGATGCATATAACTGCACTTATGCCCCATTTGGCGATAATTTTAAATTTTTTACTTTTTCTGATAAAAGATATAATTTCTGAAATGGCATTAAATGATGATTTTAATGATGAAAGTATTATTGTAAAAATCTGTTTAAATATCTGCTTCAACCTGCAATTGATGCCATTTATTACGTTCAGGACAGAATCTGCAGTAAACTTTCGCGTTGAAATATCTGATTTAAAGGCTTTGCCGGTCTTTTTGCCTTGAAGAATATCTGTTTCAAATGAAGAAATTTCCTTTGAAACAGCAAAGGATGAGAGTTTTTTATCTTCAGCTCCAAGGCATTCTTTTATTGCCTCACGGGTAGCTTGTTTAAGATCCGGCATGTTCAGAGCTTTTTTGTATATTTTACGTGCCGTAAAATCACAGTGGCCCAGTTTTGCAAACAGATCGGCAACTGGCATCACAAATTCAGGATTTTCAGTATGAATTTCAGCAAGGTTTGTCAGTATCTCTTTATCTTTTACACCAGGTTCTGCAGGTGCACTGCTGCAGAGGCGTTCAAGCCATAAAAGGGCAATGTCGGCATCATCCGGCGACATTGACAGAAAATATTCAACAGCACTGTCAAAAATTGGATTTCGTATTGAACATGCAAGGGAAAATTTTGCAATGGAGCCGGTGAGGTTTTTACTTATTTTTCTGTTTCTCCAGGGATAAAGTAGAAAGGAATCATATATTCTTACCGCCCTTATATAAAGTTTTTCACTTTTTTTGTATATTCCTGCCTGTTCCCATGATTTTGCTTCTTTTACAAGCCTGTGAATTAAATTTTTGCCGGTTTTATCCATTAAAAAACCCACGGCAAAAAAAATTATAAATAAAATCACAGCTGCGATGACAGAATTTTTCCCATGTATGAAATATCCAATGCCTGTGAGTAGAATGAAAGATACAGGCATCCATATGATTGCACAGATAAACAGCCGTATGGAAATATGGCGCAAAAATCTTATCATTTTTCTGCCCCGGTTTGTTCTGCTGTTTCAGTTTTGAAGGATATTGCAGCGCCTCCATGTTCACAAAGATGCTGATTCTCTTTAAGCGGGATTTTAAAAACCTCATTTTTGTTTTTTTGCTGATTATTTTTTTCAAAAATACTTTTCATAGAATCAACTATGGAATTATTTTCAACAGGGGGGCACCCTGTAACGGAATCTGCAGTTTCAAATCTAATGCCACCGGGAACGGGAAAATCTCTTAAAGGTTGATTTTTAAGGGCTTGTTTCATGAAATCAGTCCATATGGGAGCAGCTCCCCTTCCCCCTGTAATACCGATATAATTTTTTGTGACAAGTTTTTTCTGTTTATCAAACCCGACCCATACACAAGTGCATAAAGACGGAGTAAAACCTGTAAACCATGCATCGTGAAAATGGTCACTGGTTCCTGTTTTACCTGCTGAGGGTCTCGTGAATCCCATTGCTCTCACTATTTTTCCCGATCCACGGTTAATAACCGATTCCATCATATCCACAACCTGAAAAGTTGTATCAGCATCCATCACTCTTTTTGATTGAATTATATGTTCATCAATAACCCTTCCAAATGGATCTTCAACACGCCATATATAAAAAGGTTTATGTTTTACCCCAAGGGTTGCAAAACTTGAAAATGCAGATGCCATTTCAAGGGGAGTAACTCCCGATGTCCCGAGGCAGATTGAATAAACATTTTGAAGCGGACTTGTTATCCCGCAGTTTTCTGCTGTTTTTATGACAGCTTCAGGTCCTGTCATTTCCACAAGCTGGGCTGCAATGGTATTAATGGAAAGTGCAAGCGCTTTTTTAAGAATCACATTTCCCATATATGTGCGTTCAAAATTTTCCGGGGCCCAGTCCGGGCTTCCATTAATATGGATGGTAACGGGTTTATCCGTCATCACGCTTGCCCCGTTTAAATTAAATTTTTTTAATGCGGTATAGTAAAGAAAAGGTTTAAACCCGGAGCCTGGCTGCCTGCGGCTGTTTATTGCTCTGTTAAATTCACTGGTATAATAATTTTTTCCTCCGACCATTGCCTTTATGGCACCTGAACCTGTATCAATTGCAACAAGGGCTCCCTGGGGAAGTTCATCTATTTTTTCCGTAAGACCCATCATTTTATCCACGTTTTCAAGGCCATGTTTAATCGATTTTTCTGCAATGGTTTGAAGTCCTGTATCAAGGGTGGAAAAAACTTTAATGCCCCCATGAAAAACAATATCTTCACCGTATTTTTCAACAAGCCTGCTTATAAGTGCATCAATGAAATAGCTGCCCGTCCTGGAATCTTTGTGTTTTGAGTAAAGAACAGGTTTTGTTTTTAAGACATCCTCTGCCTGCTTTTCAGAGATATATCCCACTTTAACCATTCTTTTTAAAACCACAGCCCTTCTCTTTAAAGCCCTGTCATAGTATTTAAACGGATTGTAAGATGTTGGAGACTTGGGAAGACCGGCAAGAAGTGCAGCTTCCCCAAGGGTGAGATCAGCGGCTGATTTTCCAAAAAACACCCTGGATGCTTTTTCGATACCCTGGGCGCCTGCTCCGAAATTGATCTGATTTATATAGGCACTTAAAATTTCTTTTTTACTGGAGGTTGCTTCAATCTGGAAAGCAATAAGAAGCTCCCTGAATTTACGAAGATATGATTTTTTAAAACTGAAAAAAAGATTTTTGGCAAGCTGCTGAGTGATCGTGGAAGCCCCCTGAATTTTTCCGGGTTTAAACAGGGTGATAAAAAGGGCTTTTATGGTCCTGAGTTTATTAATGCCGTGGTGTTCATAAAATCTGTGGTCTTCAGTTGCAAGGACTGCTTTGATAAAATACGGTGAGACCTGGGACAACTCCACGGGCTGTCTTGATCCAAGCGTCATGATTTTTTCCCCGGAAGCTGCAAAGATTTCAGTCTGGGGAGTTTCAATAATACGGCTTAACGGAGATGGAACCTTTGGCAGATCCTTTGCAGCAGAAAAAATTAAAAACATGAAAATAATAAAAAAGCAGACAGCAACAAGGAGCAAAGAATAAAAAACAAACCTTGCAGAACGGAAAAATATGGTGAATAAATTCAATTTTTTTCTCCTGCAAGAAGCATATTAAGACGCCAGACAGCCCATTCCCTTCCTTTTATAAAGACAACTTCAGATCCTTTTCCATTACTTGTTGCTGTATTAAATTCAAATCCCATTTGAATATACCCTGATTCTGCTTCATTTGAAATTCCTGCCTTAACAATTTTTCCCTTTTCCATTAAAAGTTTTCTCGGATTTATGATCAAACTGGAAATCATTTCCCGTGGGAGAGACAAAAGAGCCTTGAAAAAAATATCAGCTGGATATATATGACCCTCAAATTTTTTTATATCATTTAAGCTTCCCTTAAAAGGCGCTTCTTGTTTTTCAGCCTGATCAATCATGGGTTGATTGAAATCTATCTGGCGTATAACCCGGTTGTCCTGATCAAGAAAATAAATTTCCATTCCATCTGACTTTCCTTCACAGAAGATCCTTTTAATATTTCTGCTGCTTAAAATCCATGCAAGCTCCACGGGACGAATGATTTTTTTTGCAACGGAATCAGGCATGGCAAGGTAAAATTGCTTAAACCGTGTTTCATCAAGATTTGCCCACTGCCCGGGCAGAAGTCTTTTTGCAAGATCTGAAAATGAAGAAGCCTGGTTTGCAGATCTTTCTGTATTCTGCTGGTTCCGGATAATATCATTTAAATGGACATGGGCATTAGATGCCTGTTTTCCGGTTTTCCAGATAATTCCCGTTTCAGGGCGGGTATTGTTTGATGTGGCAATATAATTGCCTATGACACGCTCGCACCAGTCAAACCTGAACTCTGAAAGCAAAAATACCGCAGCAATCAGCAGGACTGTAATGTTGAGAATTGAAAAACTTCGTTTAATCCATTCTGATATTTTAAAAGGCTCATGCCATTGATTTTTCATGGGTATTTTTATGCATTAAAAACCTTTTGTTTGCAAGAAAATTCAAGAAAACAGTTGTTTATTAACATAAAAGGTTAATTTTTATTTGACATTCCAACGGGGATGTTCTTTTATAAGAAAGAGCTCTATTTTGACAGAGCCACAAATGTTCTTTTTAAGTTTGTTGTGAGGTGCTGTAACGCAGTTCAGCTCGGCCTCATGGCGGTTATATATGAAAAGTATCACACTTTATGGCTTATAAATAATTTAAGGAAAAAACAATGCTTTACTCAGAAAATAAAGAGCAGGCTGGTGAGTATTTACGTTCTGCTCTTAATTATATCACGCAATACGGGCTTGCTGCAACTCCTTTGAACTATACGGTGTGGTATGAATATGCCTCGGGTAAAAATAATAATTTAAAAAAAGCCATTGAACATTTAATTAACAATAATAAAACTCTTGATGATGGTATTTTAAGACAGTTTTATCAGGCATACATCATTGACGGACACAGAACTGTAACGGCAAAAGCCCTTTCGGAAATTAAGAAAATTATAACTGATATTTCCTCATGCGTTGTTGATGCAAAGGGTGAATTTACTGATCATGACAACAAACTGCAGTCAATTTCAACTGAACTGAACAGGGCAGATGATTTTTATTCGTTAAATATTATTCTTGATAAAATGACAAGTGAAATAAAAGGTATAATTCAATCAGGTCAGGATTTAAATGGCCGCATGGCTGAATCTTCAGGAGAACTCAAGGCTCTTCGGGAAGAGCTTGAGAAAGCACAGCAGGCTGCTGAAACAGATGTTCTTACAGGACTTGCTAACCGGAGAAAATTTAAAAAAGCCCTTGACTGCGAAATAAAAAAGGCTGTCGATAATAAAACGTCTCTGTCTTTAATTATGGCTGATATCGATTTTTTTAAACGGATTAATGATACATTCGGACATCTTACCGGTGACAGTGTTTTAAAAGCGCTTGCCGCTCTTTTTCAAAAACAGTTAAAAGGCAAAGACCTTGCTTCAAGATTTGGGGGAGAAGAGTTTATGCTTATGCTTCCTGAAACCAGCCTTGAAAATGCATATACAGTTGCAGAACAACTGAGATCTGCCCTTGCCGGAAAATCATGGAAGCAGAAGGCTTCCGGAAAAAGTATGGGGAAAATAACGATTTCACTGGGCGTTGCCCAGTATAAACAGGGTGAATCAAAAAAATCATTTATTGAAAGGGTCGACAAGGCACTCTATTTTGCAAAACAGAATGGAAGAAATCGTGTTGCCAGTGAAAAAGACCTTGAATCCAAATAACGGCCTCATGGCAGTTTATAAGAAAGAGCTCATTTCTGACAGAGTCACGAATGCTCTTTTTATATTCGCTGTGAGGCGCTGGAACGTAGTCCAGATCTGCCTCATGGCAGTTATAAAAAAAAGAGAAACTCCATTATGAAACCAATGCATGAATACGAGATAAATTATAAAATAAAAAGTCCTGACTCCATAAAGAAAGAAGTGCTTGACCCAATTGATTATGTATATAAATCAAAGAGAAGCATTGATATCTCCATACGCCAGCCCGAGTACACGTCGGTATGTCCCATGACAGGCCTTCCTGATCTTGGCTGTATCACCATAAACTACAGGCCTGATGAAAAAATTGTGGAACTTAAATCCCTTAAATTTTATCTGCTTCAGTACAGAGACGTGGGGATTTTTTATGAATATGCTGTAAACAGAATTCTCGATGATCTTGTGGATGTGCTTCAGCCTGAAAAAATGGAGGTTATCGGCGAATTTACAGCAAGGGGCGGGATAAGTTCAACGGCATCTGCATTTTACGAAAAATAACACTCCGATGATGCTTCCTGCAGCATCGGCAGCAACGTCAAAAATATCACCACACCTTGCAGCCACAAAAGATTGATGGATCTCATCTGAAACGCCGTACATGGCAGAAAATAATATTGCAATGATGATGAGAAGCGTTCTGGAAGATTGCAGATCTTTTATACCCCAGTTTCCGTTGAACAATGCTCTTGCCGTGAGTGCGCCAAGCAGGGCGTAACCTGCAGTGTGCATTATTTTATCGGAAAAGGCAAATTGAGGAATCCCTTTGGGAGATGGATAGCATGACTGAATAAAAATAAAGGTGCAGTATACAATTACCGGAAGCATGAGAATAAAATTTCTTTTCATTCTGTTTTGTCCTTTATGTCTGCTCTAATCTCTGAGCGAACTGGTGGTTTTCTCACAATTTTCCAGATGCCTGTTCTTTTGTTTAAAGTATTTTTTCTTCAAGGCTCCTAAGTCTTATATGTTTAAAAACCGGCTTTAAGAAATCTTCCATGCTGATTCCCATTCTCACTTTACCGTCCAGGGTTCTCACTGAAAGCGTTGAAGATGTTTTTTCCTTTTCTCCCATGGTGATGATAAGGGGAATATAATTTAACTGGGCTTCCCTGATTTTCTTTTTAAGACTCTCTGTCCTTGTATCAATCTCACACCTTAATCCACTGCTTTCAAGCTCCTGTTTTATTTTTTCACCATACGGGGCAAGCGCGTCATTTATGGGAAGAATAACTGCCTGAACAGGGGCAAGCCACAAGGGGAATTTTCCTGCAAAATGCTCCACGAGAATTCCAAAAAATCTTTCAATTGAGCCATAGATAACCCTGTGTATCATCACTGGTCTGTGTTTTTCATTATCCTTTCCAGTGTAAGTCAGGTCAAAACGCATGGGCAGTGCCATATCAAGCTGAATTGTTCCGCACTGCCAGGTACGCCCTATGGCATCTTTGATATGAATGTCAATTTTAGGGCCGTAAAAAGCGCCGTCTCCTTCATTTATAAAATATTCCTGCCCGTATTTTTTCAGTGCATTTTCAAGCCCGTCCGTGGCTTCTTTCCACTGGGCATCTGTACCGATGGATTTTTTGGGACGTGTTGAAAGTTCAAGGTGAAATCCAAGCCCGAATTTACTGTAAATTTTATTTGCAAGCTTTAAAACGCCAAGGATTTCCTCCTCAATCTGATCCGGAGTCATGAAAATATGGGCATCATCCTGGTGAAACGCCCTTACCCTGAAAAGTCCTGAAAGTGCCCCTGAAAGCTCGTGCCTGTGTACAAGGCCTATTTCACCGGCACGCAGGGGAAGTTCCCTGTAGGAATGGGATTTTGTTTTGTACAACAGCATTCCTCCGGGACAGTTCATGGGTTTAATGGCATATTCTTCTTCGTCAACCACCGATGTGTACATGTTTTCCCGGTAATTCTCCCAGTGCCCGCTCTGCTCCCAGAGTTTCCGGTTAAGCATCACAGGTGTTTTTGTCTCAACATAACCTGCAGCTCTGTGTACATCTCTCCAATAGGCAAGAAGGGCATTCCACATATCCATGCCCTTTGCATGGAAAAAAGGCATTCCTGCAGCTTCTTTGTGAAAACTGTAAAGATCAAGTTTAATACCCAGTTTTCGATGGTCCCTTTTTTTTGCCTCCTCCATTATATGAAGGTATTTTTTCAACTCTTTTTTATCAAAAAAAGCTGTTCCGTATAATCTCTGGAGCTGTGCCTTTGTCTGGTCTGCCCTCCAGTAGGCGCCTGAAACCTTCATCAGTTTAACGCCCTTTATCATACCGGTGTGCGGGATATGGGGACCCCTGCAGAGGTCTGTAAACTCTCCCTGCCTGTAAAGGGAGATCTGCTGATCCTCAAGTCCCTGGATCAATTCTATTTTATAGGGGTTGTCCTTAAACAATTCAAGGGCTTGATCTTTTGTGACGTTAATCCGTGTAAAAGGCTTTTTGGCCTTGATTATTTTTTTCATTTCAGATTCAATCTTTGGGAAATCATCCTCTGAAACGGATTCCATGTCTATATCATAGTAAAACCCGTCTTCCACAACAGGTCCTATGGTAAGCTTTGCATCTTTGTAAAGATTCTGCACAGCCTCTGCCATGACATGGGCAGCGCTGTGGCGCAGGATTTCAACTGCCGCATCATCTTTTACAGTGATAAATTTCAGTCTGCTGTCCTGTTTGATCTCACAGCTTAAATCACAGAGGTCGTCATTTATTTCAGCAGCCACGCAGTTTCTTGCAAAACCTTCTGAAATACTCCTTGCCACATCCATTGCATTGGGATATTCTTCAAAAGACTTTATTGTGTTATCGGGAAATGTTATATTGATCATTTTTAATGTCCATTAAAAAAGTTTTTTTATAAGAAAACTCCTGCAGCGTTCTTTTAAGAATCAGAGTTTTCATATTTGTCAGAATCTATGATTCTTAGAGGTCGTCTGACA
>WGCX01000180.1 GCA_015493575.1 Desulfobacteraceae bacterium
ATATTAATTCCAATGGATATTTACAATGAATTCCATAATGGTGTTATAATACGGACGTTATTATCCCATTATTGCTTTAAATGTCAATTAAATTAATAAAATTAATAAATAAATCTGTAAAATAGGATATAAAATAACTTTAATTACCCATTAATATTTTATTTTTCCCATTTTTGTGCGTACTCTGCATCCCAGTACAGAGGTAAACCATATTTTTGTTTTCCGAAATTTTTCATAATTATCTGGCCTTCAGTAGAAGCCATGAATTTTACAAATTTTTCTGCAAGCATATGATGTGTGTGCGGATATTGTTCAGGAGAAGCAATCAATGCATGATAGACATTAATAAGAACAGGATCGTGATTAAACAGCACTTTCAGGTTACGAAGCTGCTTTTTTCTGATTGCTGTTTTTGACTGCATAAAAAAGATACACAAAACAAATGCCATAAAAATTATGGGCCTATTAATGTAATTTTTTTTCATAATCCATCCTCCGCTTGTTGTAATTAATAAATTGCTAAAAACCAATAAATTATGGTCCAAAAATTGAGAGAACCAGCATTTAGTAACGGCCTGTCGAATCTTTAGACCGAATAATCAATGATCCATTACATGATAGTTAGTTTTTCATCATATTTGTCACTTATTGTCAATATAATATTATAAAAAATAGACAACGGGCGCATAATTACATTAAAAGAGCGAGGGTGTGTTTGAGTTATATTGTTCTGGCAGGTTTTATATTCAGGCTGCAGACTTTGGGAAGTTAAGGTCAGGTGGGAAGATAAATATTGTGGTTTGTTTTATTGTACCGGAAACTCGATTATCAAGTTTTTATCGGACATTAAAGATCTAAGAGGGTCAGGCTTTCCTTATTGTCATTATCTCAACTTTTGAGGTTAACATATATTTATAGTTTGATAACAACGAATAAGAAAAGCCTGACCCCCGTTTTGCAAAAATTTCGATTAAAAAACTTGATAATCGAGGGAAAGTCATCACGATTAATGATAAAAAGGGGAGAAGTAAACAGTATACTCAGGGCTTTTGAATCATAATAAGTCCTGCAAAAAGAAAAAGGCAGCCTATAAATCTTGGCATGGATATATGGTGTATCTCCAATCCGAAAACTCCGAAATGGTCTAAAAGCACGGACATTATTAATTCACCGGCAATAAAAGCCGTTGTCGCATTTGCAATTCCAATTATAGGGGTGAGGACAATAAACATTGTAACAAAACTTACTCCGCATACACCTCCTCCCACAAAATAATACCATTTTAATTTAAATAATTGCTCAAAATTGGGGAAATCCGGTCTGATACATAATAAGAGAAAAGATAAAAGTAAAATTGCACAGGTAAAAGATATAAAAGAGGCCTGAAGGGGATTATTGAAAAATTTACCGAGATGAGAGTTAATTGCACCCTGGATGGGAAACAATCCTCCCACGAGAAAAGCAATCATAATGAATACTGCAGTTTTCAATATCGGTCATCCTTACAAAAAGTTGTTTTCATCCTTAGCATTTTTTCCTTTCCCTGATTTTTTTAATCCATTGAGTATTTTAATCGAGAAAGCTTTTATTCCGTCCTTAAAAGCAAAAGACGCTCCATAATATTTTATATATTTTCAGGAGATCCGTATGTTCTCTTTTTTGCACAGATTTTTCTTTTTTGCAAGGATCAATTCCTTTAAAAATGGCCATGCAGAGTTTTACTCTGCATGGCCTTATTCTTTAGTCCTCAGAACTGCTTATTACAGTTCTTTTATTTTTTCAGTAAGTTCCGGCATGAACTCAAGTATATCTTCAACAATACCAACATCTGCCACCTGAAAAATAGGAGCCTTTGGATTCTTATTTACAGCAACAATAAACGGGTTGCCCTTTAATCCGCCAAGATGCTGGAAAGAACCGCTGATACCCATGGCCATATAGACCTTTGGTTTAACAGTCTGGCCGGATGTTCCGACCTGGCGGGATTTTTCAAGCCACTTTGCATCGACTATGGGCCTTGAGCATGAAACAACGGCATTCATTGCCTCGGCGAGTTCTTCGGCAATCTCTATATTTTCTTCTCCCTCAATGCCGCGGCCAACGGACACAAGGACATCAGACTTGGTAATATCAACATCACCTGCTTCAGCCTCAACAATTTCAAGAAAACGTCTTTTTACCGACAGATCTCCTGCTTCACCTGATTTATCTGTAACACTTCCCCCGGCTGCTTTCTCAGCTTCTTCCGCAGGTGCAAATACGCCGGGCCTGATTGTGATTACAGCTCCGGAAGAGATATCACAGGTTACGTGGGTACTTACAGCTCCGCCAAGTTCCTGGCGTACAAGCTTTAGTGTGGAACCGCCGTCAATCCCCTCGAAATCTACAACATCAGCTGCAAAGGCTGCATCGAGTTTTATGGAAAGCCCTGGAGCGAGGTCCATGCCAAAAGTATCATTTGCAGCAAGAAAAATTGCGCCTTTGGGCACTATATTACACAGAACCTTTCTGATGATTTCGGCATTTGGGTATGCAAGGGCTTCGTTATCAATTTTTATGACCTCTTTATAGGCAGAGGTTAATGATTCTGCAACCTTGTCAAGATCTGCACCTGAACCTGTAACAATTGCAGTCACAGAAGCACCTGGTTCTATTTTTCCTGCAGCAACCGGAAATTCAAGAGCTGTATCATCAGCAACACCGCTGCTATGAGGAATATAAGCATAAATTTCAGCCATGATCAAAGTCCTCCCTTGGCTTTAAGTTTTTCAATGAGCTGTTCAATAATCTCATCTGTTGAGCCTTCCAGCATCTCTGCCCCTTCACCAAGATCAGGTACAAAATAATCAACTCTTTTTACCTTTGCACCTGCATTGCCCACACTGCCCTCATCAAGGCCAAGATCAGAAGCGCCTTTAACCGGGATTTCAAGCTTGGCAACTTTTCTGATACCGCGGATTCCAACATAACGGGGTTCATTAATACCTGTCTGGATGGAAAGAACACATGGAAGCTCGATTTCACTCATTTCCTGGTTTCCACCCTCAATTTCCCTGCCCACTTTAAGTTTTTTATCGTCAACAACTTCTATTTTATTAACAAGGGAAGCATAGGGGACATCCAGCATTGCGGCAAGCATTCCACCAACCTGTGCAGCACCTTCATCTGCCTGGGCACCCGTCATAATCAAATCATAATTTCCACTATCAATTTCACTCTTCAAAATGGCTGCAACACCTTTACCATCTGACCCTTCAAAGGCATCATCACTGAGAAGAACCCCGTTATTAGCGCCCATGGCCATTTCACGACGAAGAATTTCTTCTGACTCTTCATCACCTACAGTTGCAACTGTGACACTTCCTCCAACCCTGTCAACGATCTGAATGGCTTCTTCAACCGCATAATTATCCCATTCATTTACAGAATAAACAAGGTCATCACGATCAAGATCATTGCCTTCACTGTTGAGCTCAAACTCGTTCTCAGCAGTATCCGGAACCCTCTTGACACATACCAGAATTTCCATCATTTCCTCCTTTAAATTATACGCGGGGCATATCAGACTTTTTAGCCCCTGATTCAAATCCATTTTTTGTTGCGGGGAAAATTATTTTTTTGTTTCCCCGGTCAAATTTTTATAAAAAAGAGCTCTCTTTACCATCTGATGTTCAGCACATGTTCCATGGTGTTGTATCCATGACCTTAACGTATCTAAGCAAGGTGCTGTTCAACAAGTTCTGTAAGATCAAGAACTTCCATCTTCCCCTCAAGCCCTGCAACCTTTATTGCATCCTGAATATTAACAAAACAGAACGGACAGGCAGTAATAATAACGTTTGCCCCTGCCTCTTCGGCCATATGAACCCTTAAAACCCCCATTCTTGTCTCTTCTTCAGGTTCATAGAACAGCATCAGCCCACCGCCGCCGCAGCAAAAGGAACGATCACGGCTCTTTTCAAGTTCAATTCTCTTTATTCCCTCAATGGCATCTATAACCTGGCGCGGAGATTCATAAATATTGTTATGCCTGCCAAGATAGCATGGATCGTGGTACACATAAACCTTGTCCGGGTTCAGTGCAGGTCTCAGTGTAAGAGCACCTGATTCTATTTTTTCGGCAATAACTTCGCTTATATGTTTAACCGGAGGAAGCCCCTTGTAATCATTTTTCAGGGCATTGAAAGCGTGGGGATCGGCAGTAACGATATTTTTTACTCCTGATTCAGCAATGGCTTCAATGTTCTGATCTTTCAGATCCTGGTAAAGCATCTCCTCGCCAAAACGCAGTACCTCGTTTCCGCTGTCTTTCTCCTTTTTGCCAAGAATACCGAAATCCACCCCTGCTCTTGTGAGGATTTTTGAAGTTCTTCTTGCTATTTCCTGGATGGTATCATCAAAAGATGTGATGCTGTCCACAAAATAAAGGGTTTCAGCTGTTTTCCCCTTTTCAAGAACTTTTACACTGCACTTTGCTGAAAACTCCTTGTCTTTTGTCCAGTCTGCCCTTTTCTTTTCCATTTTACCATAGGGATTGCCACGTTTCTCAAGTGCCTTAAGCGGTTTCTGAATGGACTGGGGGACCATGCCCTCATCAACCATGCCACGCCGTAAATCAACAATTTTATCTATGTATTCAATTCCAAGGGGGCATTCCTCTTCACAGGCGCCGCAGGTGGTACACGACCATATTTCATCCTCGGTAAAAATAGTTCCGATGAGAGGCTCACTTTTGTAAATGACACCTTCTTTTACAGGATAAGTGTCGAATATGAGATTTCTTGCCTTGATGGTTATAAATCTTGGAATAAGGGGACGTCCGGCAGCATTGGCAGGACATTGATCTGCACATCTTCCGCAGTCTGCACACGAATAAAAATCAAGCATGTGCTTCCATGTAAAATCTTCAAGTTTTTTTACTCCGAATGATTCAAGATCATCAAGCTTATCATCGCTTACCCCGTATCTTACTGGCTTGATATTGCCTTTATCAAGCCTCATAAAGAAAACATTAAACAGGGAAGTTATAACATGGAAATGCTTGCCAAGGGGCAGAAAGCATAAAAAGAAGAAAAATGTAATATCATGGACAAAATAGGACAGAATATGAAGTGCCTGCAATGTGCCGTGGGATGCTCCGGCAAGCATTCCCCTGAATATCCAGCAAAGAGAAAGGGGAGCAAGAAATTCACTATGGCCTGTAAGCTGAAGTTCTGCAGCGGCATTAGAGGCCTCAAAAAGGCTTTCGGCCACCATGAGGGTTGCGATAAGCCCAAGAACAAACAGAGCCTCTCCTGTATGATCCTTGCCGTATTTTTCAGGCACTTTATACCTTTCAGGCTTAATAATTCCCCTTCTGTAAGCGGCAGCGGCACATGCAAAAAAAACAAAAGTTGCAGCGTAATCCTTGAAGAAATTATATATATGACCTAAAGTACCTCCAAAACCCGGCAGAACAAAATTATCTGATAAACCCACTACCACAAGAGATATTGATCTTACGGAAAGGACAAGAAACCCGAAAAAAATTACCATGTGAAGGATACCTGCAAGCCTGTACCTTGGCTGACGGTACTGGCCGAGCCAGAGTTTTCCGACTTTCATGATACGCTCTGGTATCCGGTTAAACCTGTTGTCAGGCGCAGCACGCACAAGAGGCGCCATACGTCTCGCCATAATATAAGCAAAACAGACGACTCCTGTTAGAGGAATCAAAAACGAAAAAACAGCAGCAGGAAAAAATCCTAAAATTTTAAAACTTGCCGGTCCGATTAATGAAGTCATATTTTTACCCCATAAATAAAAAATTATTTTTTCTTAAAAAATACCCAAACGACAAAAAAAATTCTACTGATTTTTAATCTCAGATAAAAATTTCCTTTTCCGTTGAGATACTGCAAATTCATAAAACGGCCATGAGGCCGAGCTGGACAGCGCTGCGGAGCCTCAAAA
>WGCX01000181.1 GCA_015493575.1 Desulfobacteraceae bacterium
GGATGGGGTTATTGTCTCGGGTTTCTGGGAAAACAAGGCGGGTGCAGTGTTGCCGGAGGGAACTGAAATGGATGCGGAATCAAGGTTTATCATGAGGGTCTGATCCTGCTAAGCCTATTGGGGCCAGGCTTGGGGATATGCCATGAATCAGGGCTTTTTTGTTGTATTGATTTCCATTGTTACACCACGGTGTTAGGCCTGACCCCATGACCCTTTTAGATTAAGAAATCATCACCCCATTCTTTTTTATCTGTCTTGTTTAAAAGCTGGACAAGCTCTTGAGATAATTGATCTGTTTCGTTTGTCAAAAAAATATAGAATTTCTCCTTGAATAATGTACGCTCTTGGACATCCAAAGGAATAAACCTGGACATCTGATCCCGAAAAGCTTTTCCATGAACGATCTCAGGTAATCTTAACCGCATTTTTTCAAGTTTTTTAAAGTAATCAACAACCTTGTAATCCAAAAGCTTGGCTTTGATAAATTCAACGTTAATCTGCACTCCTTGCTGTCTGAGCCATCTCAAATCCCAAATATCACGGTGACGGATATAGGCCTGGCAGTTTACCAACGAAATCAATTTGTCCGCCATGATTTCCTCCAGAGACTCCACCATGACAAGGGTATCTGCATATCCATCCGGTAAGAATTCATAATTTTGCTGTAAAGAACGGGGGACCTTTGAATATGAAGGAATATTAGCCACCTCAATTTTTATCTTTTGTCTGGGTAAATGGCGGCGACCAGGTTCAGTGATAACCGTAATCTGCCATTTATCAACCTGGATATCCCTGAATTGCGGTTCCTGAACCATCTCTTTGGGCTCTTTAACGATGACGTCCAGCTCGTATTTTAATCCAATATAATGTTCAATACAGGATTTCATTTCTGTTAGATGAGCTGTGGCAAAACTACGTCCTCCAACAAAATCCAAATCTTCACTGAACCTGACAGCCCCATAACACAATCGAAGTGATGTCCCACCCTGAAAGGTCAGTTTATCAAGCAATTTTTCCTTGTCCAAAACAAACAGGATATCATAGTGCAACAATTCTTTTTCAATGACAGGCCGCATGTGTGTATGCCCGTCCATTTTCATAGCCTGATCAACGAGTTTTGTCAGGGTCTTTTTTTCATGAAACATATAACGCAGCCTTATTTACCATTTCAATATTTCTGCCCACCCTCTTGAGATCCCTCCAGGCAGTCTCCCTGGTAGCCACAGGCAAAGGTCTGCCTTTAATTCTTTGTATAAATGAAAGAATATCAGATACAGATTGTTTTGTGTGGGTAAATTCGATAACACCATAGTGCGTATTAAATGTCCCCTTACGCCCGGTTGTCATCACTGTCAACCTGTCGATGGGAATCTGAGAGATTATCCCATATTCCGACAGCATTGATTCAAGACTGATATAATTATACTCACCACGACGCAAGGCAACAGCTATTCTCTCGATCACATAACCGTCAAAGGAATGTGCGTGGGGGTTGACATAAATTCCACGACAGGCACGGATAAGCCACCCTTCATGGACCAGACGATTGAGGCCCTCAGTAAATGTTTTGGAATTATCTTTAAAAAAAAGCTTGGACAAATCCCGTTTAGTAAACACATATCGTCCTCTTTTATCCCAGCAACGAAGAACAGTAAAAGCCTCAGTTTTTTTCATAACTCTCCAGGTGAACATAAAGTCTATAAAAAATTATATTTTCTGTATATCAAAAAAAGGCTGTATTGTCAAGGGTAGCATCAATGAGGGTAGCAAGAAAAAAAGAGAAAAAAGGGGACAGATTTATTTTTGGAATTATTTTTGTCACATGTTAGCCTGTTTCTATGCCACGTCAAGTTAGAGTAGTCCTTCCAAACTGACCGCAATGCCCGCACCACAAATATTGGGGTCAGACTCGAATTAAAATATCTGTTACATGTGCATGCGTGGAAGCTCTATGTTCGAGAACCGGGAGGTCTCAGAAGTGCTCGCAGTGGATAGAACTGCGAGGCCAGTCGGAAAAAAATCACTGATAAGCTGAATCATGATCAGGATGTAACGATAACAGGCGTAGCCATGAGCCGTCACGATATGCTATTCCCCGAAATCCCTTGCCGATTCGAAAACTGTAAAGTTTGTTACCGTCTGGCCCTTTTTGTGATAGAATAACTTCCCATTTTAGACCATAATCTGAATATACCTGCTGCCATGTCATATTTGGCAATTTCCGAAGAGTATTGAGGGAGATATGCTGATCACTTTTGGAGCGATTAAAAAGCAGGCGTTGAAAAACAGGATTGTTCAAATCGAAACGTATGTGTTGATGTATTTTCTGACTCATCATTTGATCCGGGCTTCTAATTCCTCAAAGTTTGTATCCTCTGGCGGATTTTTTTCTGCCCAGGCAATTGCTTCGTTGAGTTTGGTTTGGACATCCGGCATGTGAAGCCACCTTTCATTATCGGGAATGAATCGCCCAAGTTTGACAATCCAAACGCCTGTGTCGATTTCATCCAACATTACGGTTTGACCTGCGAATTTTTTGCCGAGGGAGATCTGCCCGCTACTGCCTACCGTTTTTATAGTGTTCATAAGCCCTCATAAAATTAATATTGTATATTTAAGATAGCACGAATGCATGATAAGTCAAGACAAATTAGCAGGGTCAGTTTTGTGCAAAAAATAAATTCAATCTTCTTTGGCCTCACTATCAGCAAGGTCTTGGAATTTGATCTTGCCCTGATATAATACCGCTGCCAGTTCGGAGGATAGGAGGATGTTTAATACTACCCTTAAAATATGGGTTGATAATGCTTGATTTTATGATACTTTCGCAGTAATAGATACCATCAGTGTAGAAAAAGGTTCCATTTTAATCGCTTAAGTCCGATATTATTATTAGGATTGTTATAACTTATGAAAAAACTGTTTCCTGTTTATTTAAATCTGATTTTGATCGTATGTATTGATATTGTCCTGATCTCTGCATCATGGTATGGCTCATTTCTGCTCAGATTTAACTTCAGTATTCCTGCCGACAGTTACGGCATAGTTATAAGATTTCTGCCGGTTGTTGTGATGGTTAAGGTTATTATTTTTTATTTTTTTAATGTATACCGCGGCATGTGGCGGTATACCAGTATTATTGATATGTTCAATATAGTAAAAGCTTCTTTTTTCAGCTCACTTGCCGTTATTTCTCTTATTATGTTCAGCCACAGCCTGATAGGATTTTCGAGGTCTGTTATAATAATTGACATGGTGTGCACTATCATGTTGATTGCAGGCTCAAGAATCTGCCTGAGGCTCTATTTTGAGATGATGTCCGGAAATGAAACTAAAAAGGAACTGTTTTTCAGGGCTTTAAGACGGGGGCAGAAAACAAAAGGCACTATTAATTTATTGATTATCGGGGCCGGCAGCAGCGGAGAAAAAATATTCAGGGAAATTCGCGATAATGTCAGGCTGAAATATAATGTGGTTGGATTTTTAGATGATAATGAGGCCAAGCAGCGAAGGATGATTCACGGCATTCCCGTTATGGGTAAAGTTGCGGAATTACAGGATGTTGCCGAAAGGCTGGATGCCCATGAGGTGTTGATTGCAATTCCGTCTGCCACCTCTGAGCAGATGCATACTATTATTGACCTGTGCAGGGAAACAGGCCTTGTTTTTAAAACCCTTCCGGGAATTGGGGAGCTCATCGACGGGAAGATCAGCTTAAAATCCATAAGAGATGTAGCATACAGGGATCTTCTTGGACGGGAAGTGGTGCATCTTGAGGAAGGACGGATCGGTGATTATATCCGGCAGAAACGGATTCTTGTCACAGGAGCCGGAGGTTCCATCGGTTCTGAGCTGTGCCGGCAGATATGCAGGTTCAGGCCGGAATCCATTATTCTGTTTGACCAGGCTGAAAGCCCGCTTTATGATATTGATCTTGAGCTCAAGCGTAGTTTTCCATATATTAAAATCATCCCCATTCTCGGCGATATAAGAAACAAAAAAAGGCTTAATAACACCTTTGATACCTACATGCCCCATAATGTGTTTCATGCGGCTGCCTACAAGCATGTTCCCATGCTGGAACTCCACCCCTGGGAGGCAATACTGAATAATGTTGCAGGTACGCGGAACGTAATCGAGACTGCAAAATCTTTTTCAGTGGAACGTTTTGTGATGGTATCAACGGATAAGGCAGTCCGGCCGACCAATGTCATGGGAACAACCAAGAGAATTGCCGAATTGATGGTTCAGGGCCAGAATTGTAACGGATCAACGGAAACAAGGTTTATAACTGTGAGATTCGGAAATGTCGTCGGCAGTGTGGGCAGTGTGATTCCGTTATTTAAAAAGCAGATTGCACTTGGCGGGCCTGTTACCGTTACGCATCCCGAGGTTACCCGGTATTTCATGACGATTCCGGAGGCAAGTCAGTTGATTCTCCAGGCCGGCGCAATGGGCCATGGGGGTGAAACCTTTATTCTAAAAATGGGAAATTCCGTGAAAATTGTGGACATGGCAAGGGAGTTGATCCGTTTTTCAGGGTTTGAACCGGACAGGGATATTAAAATCGAATATATCGGGCTCAGGCCTGGTGAAAAGCTCTACGAGGAGCTTATCACAAAGGGAGAGGATATCGTTCCCACTGACCATAAAAAAATCATGGTTTTATCCGGGCAGATCTGTGAACTTAACCGCCTGAACGGTAATATCAACCGTATAATTGAAGCTGCAAAGGCTCAGGATGGCGAAAAAATCAAAACCCTGCTGAAGGAAGTTGTCCCGGAGTATAATCCCGTAGAGTATAATCCAGTAAAACAGCATCACACTGCAGCAGTGGCGGCAGAGCAGTAGCAA
>WGCX01000182.1 GCA_015493575.1 Desulfobacteraceae bacterium
AGGCAGGTATACACCAGGATGGAGTTTTGAAAAACCCCATGACATATGAAATCATGAAACCCGAAACCATAGGGTTGAGTAAAAATAATCTCGTTCTTGGAAAGCATTCTGGCCGGCACGCCCTTTATTCGCACATATCCGGCATGGGGTATAACCTTTCCGATGAAGAGATGAATATTGTTTTTGAAAGATTCAAACACCTTGCTGACAGGAAAAAGAATATTCTGGATGAAGATATTGAAGCCCTTATAAATGAAGAAATTCTGCGAAGTGCCGAGGTGTTCCGCCTTGAGTATCTCAATGTTTCCTGCGGAACTGCGGTTTTTCCATATGCAAGTGTACATCTTACAATTAATGACAGGCTTGTAAAGGGGGCAGTTGAAGGCAACGGACCAATAGACGCTGTTTTTAATATTATTGCCCGTTTGACCTGCACAAAATCAAAATTGCTGAGATTTTCCGTTAACGCCCTGACCGAAGGAACAGATGCCCAGGGTGAAGTTACCGTTAGGTTGTTTGAAGATGGTATTACAGCTCTTGGCAAAGGATCTGATCCCGACATCATTACAGCAAGCGCCCTTGCCTATGTAAACGGCTTAAACAGACTGGAGTATCTCAAGGAAAATCCCGCAGAACTGTCTCCGGTACTGTAGAAATTAACTATAATGGACCTCAAAATTTTGAACCAGTTGCTAAGTTACAAAACAGGTGGTAAAAGCAGGTTCAATTAAACACCGAAGAAGGATGTCCATGAAAAAAAAATTGAGTGTAATAACGAAAATTCATGGACAGCTTTTCATGGTAAACTAAGGATCGGAGATGAAATAAGTTGAACAGAAATAGCGCAGAATTCCGGCCGGTCCATGTACAAGTCGCATTAAAGGTTGCATACTCAACGTATTCGGCCTTTGATGCAACGAAGTAGATGGGATAGAAGACAAGCAATCTCGTTCAACTTATAAAATTTTTGATTAAGCCGTGATTGCCTGAAGTTGTGCGGGTACTTTGTTCAAAATAATTTCTTTGAGATCAATTTTGCAACTTGCATTATCGATGTCAATTCCTGTTATATGACCATCTTCATCATAGTCTATGACGATGCCTTTGGATATTTCTACGCTTTCCGCACTTGTTTCAGAAGATAGATCAATATAGAGTGAATCTGTTTCAGGATAATAATTTAGTTTCATGGTTTGAACCTCCTATCAGGGAAGGCATTATGAATAGCTTTCTTGTCATTAAGTGTTACAACTCTTAATACACGTCCACCAAGTTCTTTGATTTCTCCCCAAAATCGAAAGCGGTTGTGTTCTTGACCTTCAACCTTGATGGTATTTTCTATGACCCGAATACACCACTTCTTCTTTAAATAAGGTCGTTTTCGTAATACCTCATTTTCAAAATATTTCGTATAGTTATATTTCGACATATCCAAATGATAACTTATTTAGGTTAATGTGTAAATATTTCTTGTTTCGTCGAACGACCGAGATAACCTGCTAAAAGAGCTCCTCTTTTTTAGTCTGAGTTTATTGAATT
Organism: Desulfobacteraceae bacterium; assembly: GCA_015493575.1. Classification (GTDB taxonomy): domain Bacteria; phylum Desulfobacterota; class Desulfobacteria; order Desulfobacterales; family Desulfobacteraceae; genus WGCX01. The sequence goes on from WGCX01000182.1 coordinate 1,540, forward strand.
GTTCGCCTGTGATGAGTTAGTTTGTAATATTGTTTTTCTTAATATTTTTCCACAGAAACTATTTAAACTTTCATTGGCCTGCATCGCTTTTATAACAAGAGTTTTATGTAAATCACTATCAACTCTTAATTGAAATTTACCTGAATATTTTTTACCTGAAATACTTGTAGGCAATGGAAGATTATCGTTTTCATAAATTTCAATCCATTCATCTAATATCTGGCATAATTGGCGATAAACATTTTCTTCGTTATCACCATGACAGCATTTACCAATCCAGCCGGGAATTGAACCAACGTAGCATTGATCTTCTTCCGACCACTCAACAATTTTTAAATAATGGTCTCTTTTTTTCATTATTTCGACCTTTTAATTTTAAGTTTAACTTCTTTTTCCTGATATTGCTTTGCATCATCTCCAAGTTTTCCGGAAATGGTTATGGCAATCCCCTTGGGATGAATCAAATTTCTATGACTGCCTTTTCCACCTCGGTTTATAAAACCGGCCTTTTCAAGCTCTTTAATAAGTTGTTTGATTTTTCTTGGCATAATAAAAATAGTATCAATGTGGTACTAAAAAGTCAATGAGCATTTTGAAAAGAAGCAGAACGACGAAGCTCACATTGTACCAACTGTCAGCAGAGTAAAGCGGATCAATGGCTTTCTTCAAGGCAGGATCTGTTTGTTCACACAAAACCCCTGGAGATTATTTTTAAAACCAAATTCAGGGATGCAATAAAAAAAACCGGGAACTTATTTCATTCATCCATGATATTATTGCACTTTTTACTGAAATCCCGGAACCTGCAATCCCCGCTGTTAAATGCAGCCATTGCGGGCATGACTTAAAATTTATTTTCTTTGTAAAGCCTGAACCACGGTGCAAACCCGGATAATTGCACCAGACTGATTCCAGTGTTGCTCAACTTTAAAAACAGCCTGATCAATGACTTTCACAGGCATGTTGCACTACCCGTGCGCCAAATTGCCGGTATTTTAATTTTCTACCTGTATTTTAATGGCTGAAAACAGCCTGAGTTCTGTTTTCTACATCATAATAAAGGTCTTCTTTTAAACTGTTAATCGCATCTAACCTTCAGCACATCCAACAAATCACAAACCTTTCCCCCTATACAGACCCGCAGCTTCTTGAACCATGGATTAGTACCGAGCCTCGTGCCTCGGCTCGGTTAGTTACTAATCCTTTATTCGTTCGGCTAAGCCGTTTCAGGCAAACGAAGCTTTTCCGTTTATTTCCAATGGGTGGATTTGACGCAAAACGTCTTCTTCTTTTTTCATGACACGGTACAGGTCCCACCTAAGCTGTAAATTCATCCAAAAATCTTCCGATGTTCCAAAAAATCTAGCAAGGCGTAAAGCTGTACTAGGTGTCATGCCTCTTTTGCCATTGATGATCTCATTCACCCTTTGATATGGGACATTAATGGCATTTGAAAGCTTTCTTTGCGTCATTCCCATAGGTTTTAAAAACTCTACCAGAAGCATCTCTCCTGGATGAGTAGGCTCTCTATGTGTTGGTATGCGTATCATTTTTTATCCCTTATGATAGTCTATTATCTCAACGGATTCCGGACCATTATTCTGCCATTCAAAACAAATACGGTATTGGTCATTTATTTTAATACTGTATTGACCTTTTCGGTCTCCTGTCAAAAGCTCAAGCTTGTTACCAGAAGGTATTTTCAGATCTTGAACTAATGTTGCGGAATCGAGCTGATCCAGCTTGCGCCTGGCAATTTTCCAAATATGTACTGTACACTGGGCAAGTCTTGCGCGCTCTTTTGGTATTCTTGCCGTTAAAAATATCTTCCGTCCCGCCATTTTTGAATGACAATATCATAAAAGAATAATATCACGGCTTCCATGCTATTTCAAACAAATTTTCAATAGAGCCGTAGTGTACATTTTAAGCGCCGTACGTCAAAATAACCAGCACAAAACGCACGATACTGGTTGATATGATTATAAACTTTCGTTAATGACAGACCCACGAACAATGAAAACAGCGCCGAGTTTTGGGTCTGAGTTTATTGCATTGTTCTACCGTTCTCTCCCTTCACGAACTATATCTACAATTTCATGTGAAGTAATTTTCGCATTAATTGATGGTATGTCTAAAGGAGAAGAAGCTATTTTTTCTGGAATTAATGCAAACGTTCGCCCATCTTTTCTTCGAATCAAAACTTTTCCACTATTTTCAGCTTGTTCGAGGACAATGGCAAGTTTTTGTCGTGCTTCTGAATATGTGTATACTTGCATTTCAAACCTCCAGTGTTGTAACTTTTAAACTTTGAGCAGCAATTTTAAGCTTTCTATCCAAAGTCAATAATGGTGATTTTTGTCTGATAGCACAATCAATAAAGTAAGCATCATATGCATACATGTTGGTTTGTTTAGAAATTGTTACTGCATTTACAAAGTCTGGCTTAATATAGCGGAGAGGAATACTCTCGAAAATTAAAAGCCCCTCTTTAGCTTCATCCAGATTTAACCTGTTCCGTTTAAACATGGCTGAAAATGCATTGCCTATTTCCCATGGAATAGACCCAGGACCGATTAGAGTATTTCCGGTAGTTAATTCAAGTATTTTTGCACGCTCAGGTTCATTAACAATTACTGCAATCAACACGGAAGTATCAATGACAATGTCCATATATCCCTCCAAATTTAAGTATAGACAATTGTACAACAGTGAAAGTTTTTTGTCAATTGCAAAGAGGTAGAACGCATTGCTCACCGGGCGCGGCTTTTTGCGCTCCGGTGCAGCAAAATGTTAGCGTATTCCAACGTGCTCTTCAGCGGACGCGGTTTTTTGCGATCCGCTGAAAGAGATGGTTAACCGAATTTCTCTTAATCCATCCACTCCGCGTAAGGGTCATATGCAATTTCAATCTTCCTTGAGCTAAAGGAATGCTGAATAAAAACGGTTGATTTGTCAAATTCTTTTCCATCGTTTCTGCGCATGCACAGCTTGATGGCGTCTGTAATGCCCAGGAGCCCAGTGGGGTTCAGGATGTTACCAAGATCGTCCATACTGTCCGACCATGTGATTTCAATTTTGACGCCTTTTGAGTCAAATGCCTCTACAGAATTGATATAGGCTTTTCTTGGTGACTTGTTGAAAACTGCGCACCTAAGAACGCATTCATCGTGTTCTTGTACCCGCAATCCTGGATGGTGTAGAGGACCCGGGATAATCACTTCATCGGATTTGATCTCATCATAAATTCTCTTGGAAAGCCGGTAGCTGAAATAGGCACAAACGGCAGCGACAATCGCCGCGCTTGCCGCTATAGCTGTGGACAAATCGCCCAATATTGTCGTGGCACATTGTACAACAACCTCATTTGGCATAGTTATTTCCCATTCCCTTGGTTAATGTACACATAAGGGGCGGCAAGAGTGCGTGGCATGAACTTTTGATGAACCAATGAATTTGAAGCGTGAGACAAAGCTTTGAAAAACCGCCGAGTTCTTGCCGTCCCTTTCATGCGATTGTTCGCCTATCAGTTTTTCTGCATTTCAAAGAAAAATTTTAATAAATCTTCATCCAAGGTCCGTCCTTTGTAATAACCAGAATAGTTCAACTCTTTTTGTTTTTCAGTAGTGTCAGGATCCATATATATCCTGAAATATGTTGAGTTTGTAGGCAGGGGAACAGCATATGCCTCGAACTTTAACCAATTAGACAAAATTGGTTCAACAATTTCATTTATATTTTCAATCGTTTTATCTTGTGATAACAAATTGCAAACAGCAATAACTGCATATTTACCATACCGTAAAGCTTGACCATAATTTACCACACCATATTGATTATTTGGTTCTTTTGAGAAACTCCTCTCTAATTCATTCAATAATGAATAGCATCGATAAGCAAAAAAATATTCGTGTACTCGATCCTTATTTGACAATGTTTTAGAAAAGTTATCTTCTCGAAATAAAATTTTTGAGCTGTTACGCCTTGCAGTAGCAGGCCGAAAATCACATGCCATGCAAAGCCTTAAAAATATATCTCTGTCAATAATTTGTGATCTTTTAATGTATTTTTCTTTTATACCATCAGCAAACTCCCCTCTCTTTCTCTCATAATAAAAACCATAATTTTCAAAGAGTTCTCGCTGTATTTCAATTTGAATTTTATCATTTGAACGCCTATCAGCTTCTTCAACAGGGGTTTGTTGGTTAGTGGCTTTTGAAATGTCTTCTATTAGCGATAGTTGTTGTGTTTGATCATCGTTAGGTTCAACATTGAAAGTAATAATTTTTACCAAAACTTCCTTGTTAACGAAGATATTCTCCGCAATTTTGCCCTTAATTGATTGCTCATAAAGTCTACTAAGAGTATATGCTGTTTGTCCTCCATTTATGATTTGGGGATTTGTAACAATTACTTGGGCTTGATCTTTTACCCCAACCCTCTCATTAAAATTCGTCCCGTCAGATAGCATTGTAATTCCGTTGTTGAACAATGCGAACTCGTTAGTAGATCTTTCTGTTATTGTTCTTGAAATATCTCTGTTAACATTATTATTAGAAAGCTCCAAATAGCTTCGAGGATTATATTTTAAAATTGAATTTTTATATTTATATAATATTTTTCCTATTTCACTTGTTGGCACAAAAACTAGACTTATGTCACAAGACTTAAAAACAGTATTGACGTTGTAGCTTATTCTAGAACTTGACTGGGTGGTATTAGACAGGTTTAGACGAATGCAAAGTTCTTTTTCATTATAGTAAGTACCAGAAACAACAGGAAAAACCAACTCGTTATATGTTTTTTCATAGTCAAATACTGTAGCAGAAAAACCACTTGTCATTTTTCGTAATTTACTAGGCTTACAACCTTTTAAATTGGCAAGAATTATTATTTCATAAGAATATCGACCTATGTCAGGTACGTTGTTAATATCCCTTTGTAGTTGTTTTATTTTGCCGTTATATGGGTTGTCATCTTCGTCCTTTTCTGCTCCTTCAGTAATTCTATCAACATCCATTCTAAGCAATTCATCAAAAGAAATATATTTCTCTTGGAAGTTATTTTGAGTTGTTCGGAATTTTGATTGAATGAAATAAACTGCTTTAGTTTCTTCATTAATAAAGTATGCATCAATACCACCATCATATGCCTGATCTGTTATGAAATATTCCCTTTCCTTAAAATCAAGAATTCCAAATCTGACTTTTAAAAATAAATGAATAAAAGTTCTTGATCTCGCTTGATCAAGTTTATCTGTATCAGACTCTAAAACATGATATCGTTTGAATTCCTGCGGTGCTTCCTTCCTTATTTGGTCTAGGATATGAACTAATGTTCTATATTTTGAATAAGGCATGTTGCTTTTCCTTAATTTTGAATCTTATGGCGAACGATCAAGCTGTGCGGCGCAAACGAAGCGCAGCGTAGTTTGCGTCCTAACGAGCGCCTTGTTATCACGACGCTTGCGACTTACCTTCAACAAAATTAATAAATGCCGAGCAAACAACAAGCATGAATTTGGCATCGGGAAAATCTACTTTCTCCAATTCTGTAAGAGCATGACGAATTCCACCTTCATCAGATGTATACCCGTAAAGGCTACTAAATGCAGACTTCAAGGCAGGGTGAAGGTTAATTTCGTCCTCCAATTTTTTTAGTAATTGCCCTAGAGTACCTTTGTCGACATTTAGGCTAATTGAAACCAAACTTTCAACTGCTGATATTGATTCCTTAATTGAGTTGCGGTAGTCAGGTGCATTTCGATCAGACATCAATTCTAGTGATCGACGAAGATGTTGACTAACGGGACCACGAGAAGATTCCAAAGCTTGTTCTATCTCTACAACTTCTTGTTCTTCGGTGATTCGTGTAATTAAACCCTCTACAAAGCGATAGCCTGACATCTCTTTTTCAAGCAGGTGATTACATGACTTCATAAATTGGTCACGAAATTGGCAACCCTCATAATTATTGGCAACGAACTCCAGAAAATCGTATGCCTCATACCATTCACAGTGAAAAAAATGTTCCCGTAATTGGCTAAGGACTTTGCTCCAATCATTACTCAGCCGATCAAGGGGTTTCTTGAAATAGTTAAACCATAAACGTTTGCATAAAGCTTGTATCTCTTGATTTCCATAGTCATTGAGATAGTAACCGCCGTAAATACCAGAGGAGTGATGTATATGATCCCAGCAATGGACTTTCAGTAGACTCCATAGCCCATTTCGAAGAGGCTCATCCATCGAGTCGATCTGGATGATCTCCTTAATTGGTTTATATCCGTATCGTTCAGAAAACTTCATGGTCTATTTTGCGTGATAACGGCCGAGCTGAGGGGCTGGGCAGAGCAACCCGACAGCGTTGATTAAATTGTAAAATTACGTTTAAAAATTACCTTTCCGAAATGCCGAGATACTGCCCAGTCCCTTCCAGCGTATTGTTCTGACATCAAGGCATTCAAAAAAGCGATAAAAATCAAGCATATATCCGGATTAAGGAATAAGCTCATAGCTTGCTTTAAAATCCAATAAGAGATTCACCCTTTATGAAGCAGCCTGCATTTTCAATAAAAAATTCGGAACTGAGAACCACCCTGCAAGAAACAACATCCATAGTCAAATCAATTTCCGAAATTACAAACCACCCTGGAACCCGATCCAGGTTCTTTGAACTGAAATCTACGGAAAGGGGACAAAGCACACAGCCTCCAAAGAGAGGCAAAAATCAAACTCAAGAAAAATTCCGCCAACCATTCCCCAAAACCAACATTCCGCCACGCAAGGGTCAGAAC
>WGCX01000183.1 GCA_015493575.1 Desulfobacteraceae bacterium
ATATAGCTTTATGCAATCATAATGCCATATAATAAAATAAAGCATAATTACTTGTAAATTAAGATAGTTATATAGATCGATCGATTTTTATCACTTGTGCAGTATGGTAAAATCTGCCGGGAACATCGTTAATTTTAAAACTGTAACGTTAGACTTTTGACGGGCTTATAAAATTTTGGAGTGTTTTACATCATTTTTAAGGCACACTTTTTTTACCGGAAACTGTAAATCCTGTCCACTGCAAAAAATGAATTCTTTTTGCAGTTGTTAAAAATATCTGCGTTTATCTGTGCAAATCTGCGGCTGAATAATTACGGAACATTATTTAAAGAATTCCTGAAATCATTGAAATTTATTTTAAAACCGTATATATTCACTGCAAAAATCATCATATGCATATCATGGGCATGAGCCTGTTTATTTTTATTAAATCCGAACATTGAGAAAATTTTCGATCCTAAATTATCCGGAGGAGTTAATTGAATATTATAATACTTGCAACGCGCAACAAAAATAAAACAAGGGAAATAAAACAGCTTCTGAAAATGAAGGATGTTGTAATAAAAGATCTTGATGATTTTGGCCCCATCCCTGAAATTGAAGAAGACGGTACAAGTTTTGATGAAAATGCCTATAAAAAAGCCAGCTTTGTTTCAAGAATCCTGGGATATCCTGCAATGGCAGATGATTCAGGACTTGTTGTTGAAGCGCTGAACGGAGAACCCGGAATCTACTCTGCAAGATATGCAGGGGAAAATGCAACGGATAAAGAAAATTGTGAAAAATTAATAAAAAAGCTAAAAGGCAAAAAAAACCGCAAAGCTGCCTTTGAATGTGTAATTTCCATTGCAGTTCCAACAGGAGCAGCCTTAACCTACGAAGGAAGATGCGAAGGTGTGATCCTTGAAGAACCCGCCGGAGAAAACGGATTCGGGTATGACCCTTTTTTTTATTATCCAGAGTTTAAAAAAACTTTTGCCGAGGTGTCAATGGAGGAAAAAAGCATGGTCAGCCACAGGGGAAAGGCATTGATTGAAATCAGGGATGAATTTGATAAAATTCTGCAGTGGATTGACATAAACATGCCCATATTTGAAAAAGCAGAGTGTAAATTATAAATATTTTTAAAGGAGTCTGTAAAATATGGATATTTTTGAACTTGTAAAAGCAAATAGAAGCTGCAGAAGATTTGACCAGTTCAGTGATCATAAAATTGGCAATGATACTTTAAAAAAACTTGTTGATCTTGGAAGATGCTCTGCATCGGCTGCCAATTTTCAACCACTGAAATACATGATCTCAACCGACGGGAAAAAAAATGAGGAAATATTTTCCTGTCTTGCCTGGGCAGCATATATTAAGGACTGGGATGGTCCTGAAGAAGGAGAAAAACCTTCTGCCTACATTGTTATCATGGGCGACAATACAATCACAAAGAATTTCAGGTGCGATCACGGAATAGCAGCCCAGTCCATTCTGCTTGGTGCAAGGGAAATGGGTTTTGCAGGATGCATGCTTGCCGCCATCAATCACAAAAAACTGAGAAACTTTTTAAACATTGAAAGTCACCTTGAGATTCTTCTTGTCATTGCGCTTGGAACTCCAAAAGAAGAGGTAAGACTTGAAGACCTTAAACCCGGTGGTAATATCAAATACTGGCGTGATGAAAAAAATATCCACCATGTTCCAAAAAGGGGTCTTGGGGAAATTATACTGGCATCATGGTAACACACAAAGTGATACGCAAAAAAAAACAGAGACACCGGGTAATCTGAATTGAAAATTTTTCTCATTAATCCTGCATGTCTTGATAAAAGAGTTGTGGAAGATGATGCAGTTTCCATTCCCATGGGACTTTTTTACATTGGAGCTGTTGCCATTGAAAGAGGCTTTGATGTAAAAATCATCAATCTTGCAGGTGACAATCCTGCAGGTGACAAAACCCCTTTTGATTATCTAAAAAACCTTATAATAAAAGAAAAACCGGATATCCTTGGCTTTTCTGTTTTAAGTGCCACACGATTTTCCGCAATGGAAGCTGCAGAAGCCGCAAAAAAAATCGATCCCGATATCAAAACAGTCTTTGGTGGCCCTGAAGCAACATTTCTTGTCAAACACCTGTTTGAAGCCTGCCCTGCCCTTGATTATATCATTAAAGGAGAGGGGGAAATAAGCTTTCTAAAACTTGTCAACCATATCAATGCAGCAAAATCAGCCTTAAATTTAAATCCAAAAGTAAAACCCCTGCAGCATGATAAAAAAATATCTGGTTATAAATCCGGTTTTAATGATAAAATTATTTATCCCGGCCACATCAAAGGACTTGCCTATCGAAAAGACGGAAAAATTATTGAAACAGAAAATGAAAAGCAGATCGAAAATCCTGATCTGCTTCCCAATCCCGGAAAATACTTTGATTTTAATCATATTTCCCTTTCACGGGGGTGTCCCGGGAACTGCAGGTTCTGCGGTTCTCCTGCATTCTGGGGAAGATCAAAGGTAAGATTTCATTCTCCAAAGTGGTTTATCGATGAAATTGAATCTCTTGTAAAAAAAGGGATCACACATTTTTTTGTGTCCGATGACACCTTTACAATGGATAAAAAAAGGGTGATTGAGGTGTGCAAAACGATTATTTCACGCAGACTTGAAATAACATGGGTTGCCATTTCAAGGGTGGATTTCATTGATGAAGAGATCCTTTTTTACATGAGAAAAGCAGGCTGCACCCAGATCAGCTTTGGCGTTGAATCAGGCTCTGCTGCAATAAGAAAAACCCTTGGGAAACCTGTTAAAAAAGAAAGAATCATAAAAACTTTCCGCATGACCGTATCCCATGGAATTCTTCCAAGGGCGTATTTCATTTACGGCTCCCCGGGAGAAAATGACAAAACAATACAAAAAAGTATTGACCTGATACTTGAAATAAAACCCTTAAGCGTTATTTTCTATATCCTTGTTGTATTTCCGGGAACAGCTTTATACCAGGATTTATGTTCAAAAAAAGTTCTCACAGATGATGTATGGAAAGAAAAAATAGAAGATATCCCATGGTTTGAACTTGATCCCAACCTTGATTTTAACATGGTGAAAACTTTTGGAAAAAAATTAAGACATTGCTTTTTTAACAATCTCAACAGGTTTGCCCTGGATATTGAACTTGTGGATAACAAAGAACTCTATAAAAGCCATGCTGATTTTTTATCAAGGCTTGGAATGACATTCAGCCACGGGGATTTTGCAGGAAATAAACTGATAAAGGACAAAGAAGCAACAGCTGAAAAATTGTACTTCAGGGCATTGTCATACTATCCTGATTTCAGGGCATATCTTGGCCTTGGCATGATGCTTCAAAGAAAAAGAGATTTTAAAAAAGCCATGGGCATACTTGAAAAAGGCTTAACTCATTTTCCTGATATAAAAGGACTGAACCTGTGCATGGCAATTTGCCTGATGAATACCGGAAATTTCAGCAGGGCAGTAGAATATCTTGAAAATTTTAAAAATGATCCCGATGTTTTACCCTATATCAAAGCCTGCCGTGAAAATATGGATAAAACATGAATAAAAACCAATGCTGTATTGAACCAAAAAAAATTAATAACCCCAACAAACTAACATTAAATACTTCCGGAGGAATATCACGGAAAACGGCATTTCCATATTAAAAGAAATTTTCAGCAGGAAAATGATTGTTTCCGCTGTCATGGGTTTTTCATGCGGCCTGCCACTTCTGCTCACCATATCAGTATTACAGGCGTGGATGAAAAAACAGGGTGTTGATCTGACCGTGATTGGAATATTCTCACTTGTGGGGCTTCCATATACTTTAAAATTTCTATGGGCCCCGGTTTTTGACAGGTTTACCCTGCCTTTTCTCGGAAGGAGAAAGGGATGGCTTGTAACAGCCCAGGTTCTGCTGATTTTATCCATCTGCACCCTGGGATTTACCAAACCTGCAAAAGCTCCTTTTATGGTTGCCTTTGTGGCCCTGCTTGTCACCTTTTTCAGTGCTTCCCAGGATATTGTCGTGGATGCCTACCGCAGGGAAGATTTAACTGATAATGAACTTGGACTGGGATCATCCATGTATATTTATGGTTACAGGATAGGAATGCTCTTAGCTTCCGGAGGGGGGCTTATCATGGCGGACCATATTCCTTTTTCCATGGTATATATAATTCTCGGACTATGCCTGATTCCTGAAGTTGTTGTCTCCTGTTTAACGCCGGAACCCGCCAATATTCCCGGAAAACCGACATCAATCTCAGAAGCTGTAATCGAACCCTTAAAGGAATATTTCAGCAGGCAGGGTGCTGTTTATATTTTAATATTCATACTTTTATACAAAATAGGCGACAGCATGGCAGGCGCCATGACCACTCCATTTTACCTTGATATTGGATTTTCCATGTCGGAAATAGGCACCATTGTAAAATTATTCGGTTTCTGGGCAACCCTTGGCGGAACATTTGCAGGAGGGGTGATAATGCTGAAACTCGGGATAAACAAAAGCCTGTGGATATTCGGATTCCTCCAGGCGGTATCCACGGCGGGCTTTGCCCTGCTTGCAGTTACAGGACACAGTATTGCCATGCTTGCAGCAGTGATAGCCTTTGAAAATATTGCAAGCGGCATGGGTACTGCAGCCTATGCTGCATTCATGGCAGCAATGACAGACAAAAGATTTACGGCGACTCAATATGCCCTTTTAACAAGCCTCATGGGAATCCCGCGGGTTATGGCATCGGCTCCCACAGGTTATCTTGCAAAGCTCTTTGGCTGGGAAAATTTTTTCCTGTTCTGCACCTTTGCAGCCCTGCCCGGAATGCTGCTTTTATTTAAATGCGCACCATGGAATAAACCGCACAACTCAACTCAGTACCGGGCGTGAATTTTATCATATTCTTATAAACGGCCATGAGGACCAGCTGAACAACAAATTAAAAAAAGGTTATAAAAATTACTACAATGAACACAATCAATAATATCAGCAACAAAAACAGCGGCAATGATTATAAACTTCAAAATATTATAAAAAAGGAAAAAAAACTTGCCGCCATAAGAAAAGAGATCCTTGACCTTGATTCAAACAGGGCTTTAAATATGATTCTTAACTCAGATATGCCTGCAACACTTATCCAGTCATTTCCCGATCAGGACTTTTATTTTCTAATGTACCAGATAGGTGTTGATGATTTTATCCCCATCCTGTCCATGGCATCCTTTGAACAATGGGAGTATATTCTTGACATGGAGGTGTGGAATAATGACGTGATCGATATTCCACGGATGACCCGGGCTTTAAATCTTCTTTTCAAGGCCGATCCAAAACGGCTTATGAGGTGGATTATCAATGAAAAACCTGATTTTATCGAGTACTATTTTTTTAAAAATATACAGGTTAGAATCAGGGAACATGATGAAGACCCATCTGATTTTGAAGACGGGTACAGCACAATCGATGACGTATTTTATGTTAAATTTCCCGAAATACCCGATACCCTGCCGGATTATTTAAGTGAAAACATTGATGTTGCAGAACTTAAAAAAAACAGGCAGGCTTCCCAGGAGCTTATTACAGCAATGCTCAACACAGTGGCAGATATGGATCTTTCGGTTTACCAGTCCATTCTGCTTGAATCATGTTCCATAATTTCCGCTGAAACAGAAGAAAGTCAACTGAGACTGAAAAATATCAGGCTTGCTGAAAAAGGTTTCTCTCCATATTATGAAGCTGTGGGTATTTATCAGCCCGTTGATCATTCTGATAAACTGAGGAGAAAACCCTTAAAATACATTAAAGCCCCTGTTTACGGTACAGACCTTCCGGTACCTCCACAATACCCGGCAGGCCTTCTTTCCAATGACAGCCTGTTTGCAAAATCAATCGCCCTTATTGAAGAGGCTCTTCTTTTAAACCTTGAAAATGAATTTGCAGCCCTTGTGAACCGCCTTATATCTGCGGATAAAAAGTCAATACATGAAAAAGATGATCTTGAACAGATAATAAAAAAGGCGTGCAGTTACTTAGACCTTGGAATCGGATTGATTCACGGCAGCAAGGATCAATGCCTGCCCGGACATGGAGCTGCCATAATAAAAAAATACTGGCTTGAGGATATTTTCAGGATTGCATCATCTGCAGGCATAAAACTTAAAGCAAAAGCAGAAAAATGGTATATAAAAAGTTTTTCAAAACAGAACAGCCTGCCGATGAGTTGTATGGGAAAACAATGGTTCGGGCTTCTTGGAGGACTGCTCCTTGACCGCCCCATGTATTTTGATAATTATGAAACAGGAACACTTTACAGGGAATTTGCAACCCCTGCAGATATTCAAAAAACATCAAAAAAAATCGATCAATTGGCGGCCTTTGATAAAATCGTTGGAATAATCTGCCCTGAAATAGAAAAAAAACCGTCTATCTATATAAATTATCAAAATATACTCTTCACCCTATGGGCGAAAAACCGCCTTGGCATGGACTCATCTCTGAGCCCCATACCCATGAATAAATTTAAAAAATTTTTCAAAGAACTGTTTGCCTTTAAGCAAAATAATCAAAACGACATTAAAGATGATGAGAATAATAGAGAAATCAGTGCATGCCAAAGCATAAATATTAATAAGAGAAAAGATCTTGTACTGTGGCTTCTGGAGCAGCCGGATATAAAATCAAAAATAAAAAGCAAAGAGAAATTCTTTAAAACGATTCAACCTGTTTTTAACGCAATTTTTGATGAATTGGAAAATGAATACGGCCTTGTTAAACCCGATGATCTTGATCCCGGATTAATTTCCCATTTTATTTTGGAATAACTGCCATGAGGCAGATCAGAAACAATGAGCTATAAAAGTTTACAGCACATTTTGTTCCGGGCTTTATAGCCGGCTTTGCCATCACCGAGGGAATGACAATCAAAGTTGCAATAATTCCCCCTGCAAGCCCGCTTTTGATGGTGATTGCAAAGGACTGACTAAACGTTAGAAAATCCTTAGGATTGCCAAAAGTCGCGCCGATCAGCTCTGCAACTTTTTCAGGAGGATTCTATACTAAATGCGCGAAACATACATTAGCAGTTCAAAAAATACGATAAATTAACAAGAAATATCGTATGTTCATTCTTTTTAATCGCAATAAAACTACCAAAAAACATCTTAAGTATTGACATAAGTATAACATGTAGCCATATTGTAAATATGACAAATATTCACAAGGAGGCTTAACCATGGCTACCAGCGTAAAAACAGCTATATCGTTACAAGAAGAATTATTCAAAGAAGTTAACAAGTTAGCCAGTGAGCTGCATGTTTCGAGAAGCAGGCTGTTTGTGATGGCAGTTCAAGATTTTATTAAAAAAAAGGAGAGCAAAAACCTTCTTTCTCAAATCAATAACGCATTCAGTGACCACCCCGACTCTGAAGAACTTACAATTCAAAGTAAAATGCGTCAAAAACAGGCTGAAAAACTTGAGAGAGAACCATGGTAATTAAACAAGGTGAAATATACTGGGTAGACCTGGGTGAACCAAGTGGATCAGCGCCAGGATATAGACATCCCCATATTGTTATTCAAAACAATTTATTCAACTCCAGCAATATTAATACAGTCGTAATGTGTGCACTCACATCAAACCTAAAAAGAGGTCTTTCTCCGGGTAATGTAGTGCTTAAAAAAGGTGAAGCAAACCTACCGAAGAAGAGCGTCATAAATATAACTCAAATTTATACCGTAGACAAGAACGATCTTTCTGAAAAAATTGGCAAGGTAAACAGCGAGAAATTAAAAGAGATATTACTTGGATTACAGCTACTTACAGAACCAAGAGAGCTGTAAATATAGAACAATGGACTTGCTGACACATATGAGCCGTTGTCTTGTCAATAGGCAATAAAAATTTTTCATATTTTTATATGAAACTCCATCAAAGTTCCTTTAAGAATCAGAGTTTCTATATTTGTTGAGAGGTAGTCTGAGACTCACCAGATCTGCCTCATGGCAGTTATATTGTACTTTTATTAGGATCGAAAATTTTATAAGCTGAACGAGATTGCTTGCCTTCTTTTCCCATCTACTTCGTTGCATCAAAGGCAAAAATACGTTTAGTATGCAACCTTTAATGCGCCTTGTACATGGGGTAGGAATTCTGCGCTGTTTCTGTTCAACTTATTTCATCTCCGATCCTTATCCATCATATGGGCAAACTGATCAAAAAGATAGGAAGCGTCATGGGGGCCGGGTGATGCTTCGGGGTGGTATTGAACGGCAAAGACATTAAGGGAATCGTTTTTTAAGCCCTCAAGGGAATCTTCATTAAGATTGATATGTGTCATACCGCAGTCTGCATTCCCGTTATTTCCAGGGGTGTTAAGATCTACTGCAAAACCATGATTCTGAGCTGTTATTTCAACCCTTCCGGTGGCGCAGTTTTTCACGGGCTGATTTCCTCCCCTGTGCCCGAATTTAATCTTATAGGTATCTGCCCCCATGGCAAGGCCAAGAAGCTGCATACCAAGGCATATCCCGAAAACAGGACGGAATCCGAGAAGTTTTTTTATTGTATCAACGGCATAGGTAACAGGTTCCGGGTCCCCGGGGCCATTGGACAGAAAAATCCCGTCGGGTTCAAGATTTTTTATGGTTTCAGCGCTTGTTTCTGCAGGAAGAACAATCACCTCGCACCCCGCTTTTTCAAGGCTTCTGATTATATTGTATTTTATTCCGAAATCAAGGGCTGCAACACGATGTTTTTCTTTTCCATATTTCCAGACAGATGAATCAGGCACAGCATTGTCAGAAAGATAATATGGTCTGTTATCCCTCCATAAATAGGGAGTTTTTGTACTGACTTTTTTAACAAAGTCACACCCTTTCATGGAAGGTACCTGTTTTGCCCTTGCAACAAGGGAAACAGGATCAAGGTCAATGGTGGAAATTACTGCTCCCATGGCCCCGTTATTCCGGATATGCCTTGTCAATGCCCTTGTATCAAGTTCTTCCACCCCTAAGATGCCCTGTTTTTTAAGATAATCGGCAAGGTTTCCGGTTGATCTCCAGTTGCTTGGAAAATTAATATACTCGCGTACAATCAACGCTTTTGCCTGAATTTTATCTGATTCCACATCTTCAGGGCATACACCGTAATTTCCAATCAAAGGATAGGTCATGGTCACCATCTGCCCGAAATAGGACGGATCCGTTAAAATTTCCTGGTACCCGGTCATACTGGTGTTGAACACCACCTCTCCTGCAGCTTCTCCTTTTCCTGTAAAACTTCTGCATGGAAAAGTCCTGCCGTCCTCAAGTGCGAGTAATGCTTTCATATTTTTCTCTTTCCGCTTTAAATTTTTAATTCCAATATCCGTTTTTTTACGCTTTGTGTATCACTGCTTTAAATTCCATGATTTTTCTTCAACTGATGAAACCGTAAAATGGGTATTAACAGGATTTTCAATGCCTTTGCTCAAAAATCCCAAAATAAGCATTAAGAAGCCAAAGCGGGCGATGCCCGCAACCCATGTGCCTGCCCCAATTTCTTGTTTTTTATTGCAGAAATTCAGGGGTAAGGCACTAAACAGGATCATTGGGAACCAGCGCCCATATTCCGCAGGGGCATGCACCGGCACAGAATCCGCATCCTATGCATTTATCAGGATCTGACCGGTACTCATAGGCCTCGTTATCATCTGTATGGATACCATTGATTTCATCTGCTGCTGAACCGCCTGAAAGTTCAAATCTTTCAATTGCTCCTTCCGGGCAGATCTCAACACATATGCCGCAGTCCCTGCACCTGCCGCATGAAGCGCATTCCCCGCTGCACTGCGCAAGGCTGTTGAATTCTTTAACCCGTGGACTGTAATACTCAAGACTTACCCTTTTCTGATCAATTTCAGGACGCGGATCAATTATTTCCGGTTCTTTTCCCTTTAAAATACTGTCAATGGCTTCAGCCACTCTTTTGCCGGCGCCTATAGCATCCGTTATAAGGCCCGGCGCCACAATATCGCCAACGGCAAAAACACGTGGATCAGATGTGCGGTTGAACTCGTCAACTGCTGCAAAACCATGCCTCACTGCAATATCTTTGCCAAGAAAATCAAGGTCCGGCACATCACCAATTGATACAACAACAGTGTCAGCTTCAAGTATATCTCCTGTATCCAGCACAACACCGTTTTTTGTGATTTTTTTTGTGAAACACGGCCATTTTACAACAGCACCTGCTGCCTCTGCATCCTTTTTTTCCTTTCCAAAAAAAGCAGGTTTCTGAACATCTATCATTGTTATGCTTTCAGCCCCAAGGCGGTGTGCTTCTGTTGCAACATCACACCCCACATTGCCGGCACCTATAATAACAATTTTACGGGGATGCAGTGGATTTTCTTTTACATCGATTTTTTCTTTATTCCCATTTTTTTCTTTATTCTCATTTGTTCCATTATCCCCGTTTATTTCATCAATTTTTTCTCCTGTAATGATATTCTTTTTTTTATTTTTTTTAGCAAGGCCAAGAAATTCAAGGGCAGAAACAGCATTTTCAATCCCTGGAACGAAAAGCATTCCCGGCTTTTTTGCACCTGCAGCAACAATGGTGAAATCAAATTTACTTTTTATTTTCTGAAACTCCATTGCGTTTATTATTGTATTGGATCTGATATCAGGAATAAACTCTTTTAGCCTGTTGATCTCATTATTAAAAACAGATTCAGGTATTCTTGATTCCGGAATAACAGAAAAAATCTTGCCCCCGATCTCTTCTGCCTCATCAAAAATGACCGCTTCGTGCCCCTTTAAAGTCAACTGCCAGGCCGCAGAAATGCCTCCGGGACCTGCACCGATAACGGCAATCTTCTTCCCTGTTTTTTCCTTTACTTCGGGAAGACGCGCATTTTCTCCTTTTTTCCCGATAAGGGCCATATCAATGGGTGTCATGTACCTGGAATTTCTCGTACAGGATGCCATGCATGGATTGGGGCAGAGATACCCGCAGACCGTTGCCGGAAAAGGGGTAAACTCAAGTCCAATTTCAACGGCTTCATCTGCAAGGCCTGTTCTTATCATATGCCATCTCTCCTGGACAGGAATGCCAATGGGGCATGCAGCCTGGCAGGGAGATTTGTATTTTCCCTGCTCCCAGACAGGTTTAAACCGCCTCATTTCCCCTTTTGTAATCAGGGGAATGGCACCTTTTTCAATTGTCTGGAGATCTCCGATCAGGCCGCCCCTGCCAAGTTCTCGGTCCCAGACATCCTTTCGGAAATCCTTGATGGATAATCTGCCGCCGGTATGCAGTTTTTCAGCAGGTGTTTTTGCCTTTAAAATCTGCCACTGGCATCGATTGGAAAGGGTATTAAAAAGATCAGGTTTTTTAATTTTATTTAAAAACAGTTCAAGGTTGGTTAAGAACCAGTCCCATTCATCATCTGAAACCGAAAGGATTTTTGCGTCTTTTTCACTGTAGCCGCCCGATATATCCCCCCTGAAAAACACCTTTCCTTCAACCATGCCCACAAGGGGCCTATAACCTAAAAGGCTTCTGCCTGTTTCTGAATTACACCCTTCAAATCCGCAGATAACGGCAATCCCACCGGCCATGAATTCACCGAAATAATCCCCTGCACAACCCAGCACCCATAGTTCAGGGGGATCAAATCTCGGGTTGCGCTTGGTCATTGTCATACCACGGGCACCGATATCTCCTCCGACATAGACCTTTCCCTGGGCAGCCCCGTTCATCACTCCGTTTGAAGCGTTTCCGTGAACAGTGATAACGGCTCCTGCATTGAGCCAGCCCACATCATCCGATGCAGGGCCAAAAATATCGATTTCAGTATTGGGAAAGCCAAGGGAGCCTGCCCGCTGGCCGGAGTAACCGGTTATTTTAAGCTTTACCCTGTCATCGCCCGCCTTCCAGAGCCTGCCCCCGATTCCATGCTGGCCAAAGGCCTCCACTTCAATATTTGAATGGCCCTGTGCAATTTCCTTTTGGATCATCTCTTCAAGTATTCTTGAGGAGATTCTTTTATTGTCTTTTATCCCCGATATTTTATAGTATTTTGTTTCCATAGATTTTCATATCTCAATTTCTCAAATTTTTTTATAACGGCCATGAAGCCGAGCTGGACTGCGTCGCGGAGCCTCACAACGAACATAGAAAAAGCATTTGTGACTCTGTCAAAAATGAGCTCTTTCTTATAAAACTGCCATGAGGCGGAGCTGGCCTTGCCCAGACCCGCCTCAAAGAATCAAAGCTATAACAAGCCATCAAATCAGGGCAACCAGGCCGGTCAGAAGCATGTGCTGCTCTGAACGGATTAAATGGCAGCGGTCAGCACGATGCTGAAGAAGCTGCCATTTCCCTCGGAGCAGCCCACGGATGGGCTGCGAGAATGAGTGAAGGGTAGCACATGCTTCTGACCAGGCGGGTTTTCCATAAAATTTACACAACATATCTGATTTTAAGACGTTCTGCAGCATTATAATCATTGATTCCAAGGGCATCTGACATTCCGATGGGCAGTGAAGTTGACCGTCCAAGCGGTGCCACAATTTTTTTCAATTCCGTATCAAAGGAAACAAAAAGATCCACTATTCTCTGTGCCACATCCTCCGGGTCAAGCCGTCTGTATAGCCTTGGGTCCTGTGAGGTTATCCCCTTGGGGCAGACCCCGAGATTACACACATTGCACCTGTCATTTTCCGTACCAAGACATCCGGCTGCTGACTGCATCACATATTTTCCCACCTGAATACCGCTTGCTCCAAGCATGATAAGGGCAGCGGCATTTGCCGCAAGATTTCCGTTTTTACCCACACCTCCGCCGGCAAACAGGGGAATTTCATTTTGTTTTCCAAGTTTTACAAGGTTAAGATAATTGTCCCTTATGCAGGATGCAATGGGATGCCCCATGTGATCCATGGAAACAGCATATGCAGCTCCTGTACCTCCGTCTTCTCCGTCAATTGAAAGACCTGCTGCAAAATCATTTCTTGCAAGGTTATTCAGAACGGCAAGGGAGGTTGAAGAAGCTGAAATTTTGGGATAAACAGGTACCCTGAATCCAAATGCCATGGACATGGATAAAATCATTTTTGCCACGGATTCCTCAATGGAATACTGGGTCTGGTGGGTGGGCGGGCTTGGAAGGCTTATTCCCTGTGGAACTCCCCTGATTGCAGCAATGAGTTTATTGACCTTGTACCACATGAGAAGGCCGCCGTCTCCTGGCTTTGCACCCTGGCCGTATTTAATTTCAATGGCACAGGGATCTTCCTTCATATGGGGAATGGAATGAATTATCTCATCCCACCCGAAATAACCGCTTGCGATCTGGAGTATCACGTATTTGAGAAATCTGCTCCTTAAAAGCCGTGGGGGGCAACCCCCTTCTCCGGTGCTTATCCTCACAGGCATGCCAAGCTCTTCATTGAGATATGCAACCCCCATCTGGAGCCCTTCCCACATTGTGGGTGAAAGGGCACCAAAGGACATGCCGCCGATAATCAGCGGATAAATCTCCCTCACCGGCGGAATCCAGCCGTGTTTGCGAAGGCATTTTATATTTTCTTCAGGGGGAAGCACTCTGCCGAGAAGGGTGTTCAGTTCAAATTCATGGCGGCCTGCATCAAGGGCAGGGTCGGTGAGCATACTGATCCTGATGAATTTAATCCGGTCAAGCACGGAATCGGAAGCATTCCGCCTTCCCCCTCTCTTTCTTGGCTCGCCGTTTTTATCTGCATGAAATTTAAACCTGTCTGTATCGTTATTTCTCAACGGATATATGGCCTCATTGGGACAGACCATTGAGCACATGGAACAACCTATGCAGAGATTTTCAATATTTTTCTTCTGTTTTATCCCGTAAAATGTCTGATAATCCGTTGTGTTCTGTTCATTGGGATTGATGGATGTTTTTATATTTCTCTTCCTGAAAACCTGAAGTTCAATGGCCTGCACAGGGCAGATACTTGTACACTGCCCGCACAAAGTACACCTGTCTTTATCCCATTTAATCTGCCATGGCAGATCATTTATATTTAAAGAGGAAGGGTTAATTGTTATGTTTGACGACATATTTTTACCTCCTGACGGTCAGGGCTTACAATTGCTGTATCAAGGTGCATGGGCTGGATATCTCTGGTTTTATCTCTGTCCGGAATCACCGCGTCAAGGCCGCAGATTTCAGATGAAAAAGCAAACATTCCCGGCCTGCCGCCCACAACTCCGGGTCTTAATTTTTTCCTGTCCTGAACCATGAAAAGTGTGTTGTCAGGAAGGGTTCCGATGACGCAGTTGGGACCATCAATGATCATTTGCCTGCAGGTTGTTTTCAGATGTTTAAGAAAAAGGGAATCGGGATGTTTGTCTATGGCTTTGTCCTGGAGCGGTGTGATCACATGCTTGTATACATCAAGCCCCAGTCCCAGAATTTCCATTGTATAGTGAAGAATATGGGCAAAAACTTCGGAATCGGACTGATACCCTGAATAGCCGGGAAAATTTCTTGATAAAAGAAAATCCTTAATGGGTATAAATGCGGTGTTCTCACCGTTTGTCATGGTGGAAAAGCCCTGGATGAGAAATGGATGGCATGCGTAAAGGTTAATGGCATAATTTGTATTCTGCCTGCCCTGGGCCATGATCACCCTTGCTGCAAGCTCATCTCTGTCAAGACCGAGATAACGGGCGATGAGCATTGGATCACCGATTTCCTTTATCATTATGGTGTCCGGCCAGAACGAAAAAACAATCATGTCTTTTTTTTCTTCACCCATTTCACGTATTTTAAGCCTGGTCATCATGAGCCTTGTTTCTATTTCATCCTTTGCAAGATTTTCCCATGTTTCAGGGTATTCATAGGCCCTTATCAGATACATACCGCGTTTTGGAACACCGGGGACTTCGGTTTTGGAAGGCTTAATGGACATTTTATACTTGGTCATGAAACCCTGGTCCATCATAAAAAGATCCAGACGTCTCATCCCCTGTTCACTAAAAATTCCCGAAAGAATCGGGGCATCCTTCATATTCTCAAATGGCCCGCCAAGATCCCGAAGCAGAATCCCCACCCCTGAGCCGTCGTGTCCTTCTTTCATCACGTCAAGCGCTTTTATGGCCGCCATGGGAGATACAGGTTCTTTACTTGACAATGCGAACAAACGGCACATTCTCATCTTCTCCTTATTTTTAAAATTTTCGCATTTCTCGAACTCAACAGGCTGTTACACAACCCGATTTTTCCAATTTCCGCATTAAAAACAAAGCTTAATCCCCGGAATACTTCGTATGCCTGTGACAAATTTATTTTTCGCTTTGAACTTTTATTTTTCGCTTTGAACTATAAAAATTTGATTTGCAGCTGAAACCGGTCTTTATTCCATGTCCCTGCCATGCAGGTTATTATAACCTGCTTTAACAATAAAATAAAAATTTGTATTTATAATACATAAAGAGTACTTTTTTCAATCTATTTTTTTATCAGTCATAATCCTCCGCCATGCTGTGTGGTCTCCAAAGCCGGCTTAAGGCTGTTTTCCACCGGCCGGATCTGATTTCATCACAGCGGGGTTTTCTTCATCTTACCCTGACCATAACAGGATGGAGCCACTCAGTCACAGCAGATAAGCCGCTCCAACACAAAAAAGGGCAGCCCAGAAAAAACCGCAGCTGCCCGTAGAAAAAGTTCTTAAATTAAAAAATTTCTATTTTTTCATAAGAGATTCCTGCTGATCCTCATTCGCAATTATTTCAGAGTCATCTGATGCAATAATAACACTGCTTTCAGGATTTATAATACGTGCTGATATATATATCCTGTCATTGGTGCATCCATAGGTTCCAACCACAACCGCACTGGCATTATGGGCGGAACTTATGTCCCTGATATCCCTGCTCAGCAGGAATTCACCCTGCCCGCCTTCAATAAACACGGAATTACGGCGCAATTTCATTTCAATAACTTTATAGCCTTTCTGGGCCAGTCTTGATCCAATCTGTTCGGCCATGATCCTTCCGAATGTTGATGACACCTTTAGATTGTTGATATTCACAAAGCTTGCAACAATAATTGCATCACTGGGAGAAAGAGGAGCCTTTAAATTATTCTCAAGATTGTTGACTATTTTATAGCTGACCTTTATCAGATCAGGGCTTGCAGGAGCGGTATCACTAAATTCCACAGCAGGCTGGCTGCAGCCCATTAGTGAAACTGCAAAAACAGATACAAATATATAGAACAATAAATTCTTCATGAATTTCTCCTTTACTATTGGTTGGTTACATTAAACTTGACAGATTTCAGGGGATTTGTTTCGCCTGCATAATCAGCTATATTGCTGTAATGATCAAAATCCTTTTCATTAACATAATAGGCCTGAGAATGGCGGGAAAAAATTCTTGTTCCCTTTGACAATGTAAAAGTAAGTATAATCTCGGTATGCGGAACTTTTTCAGAAATCAGGAAACCATTTGTCTGACCCAGCATATCGGCTACAGCCCCTGATGCCAGCAGCCCTGGAAAAATATAACTATTGCGGTTAAACAATTGAAAAACTCCTCCTCCTATTGCAACTGCCATTGTATTTTTTGCCGGGAATCCGGAAGCTTTTCTATCTGCATTATAACGCAGTTTTTTAACAGACCATCTGACCATTAAAGCATTTGCAGGAAAATAGGATATACGGTAGCCGAGCCCGGATAATTCAGTAATCAGATATGTACGGAATGATCTTCCGAAATCTGATATATCATTGGTCTGTATGTATAAAGCAGGCAAGCCGGATGAGGACTGTCCCATGGCGGATGAACCCGCAGGAAAATCATTTTTATTAGCAGGATTCAACGTCTTCAGTTCGTCAGCCTTTGTATGCATGACAGCCGAAATCTGATCTGCAAAATTATTTGCAAGTATCTTCCAGTGTTTTGCAGCTTCGAGATGTTTCTGAACGGTAAAAGAATGATCAATTGGTTTTGGCACAGGAGAGCAACTTGCCACAAACAGAATACCAAATAAAATCAAATAAAAATGCTTTTTTTTCATCATTATCTCCATAAAAAGGTTTGTGCCCAGTCGCGGTCTTCGGCATAAAAAACAGCTTTCTATCCGGACAAATGTCGATAAAAAATGCAAAACCAACTCTTTGACAGCCGGAACTCTGCATGGATTCCATCCATAAATATTATATGTAAATATTTAAATTAATAGCATAAAAGAAAATGGGTGTAAACTCAAAATTTCAGGGTAAAGCCAAACAAACAACGGTAAAAATTGAGAAGAAGCCTTATCCCCTAAGGCGGGGGATATTGATGCCGGGCGATGGTTCACATCCGCCGTGGCAAAGTTCATAAAGACCGCATTTTTACTCGATTATCAAGTTTTTATCAGACATTAAAGGTTTGAGAGGGTCAGGCTTTCCTTATTGTCATTATCTTAACTTTTGAGATTAACATATATTTACTGTTTGATAACAAC
>WGCX01000184.1 GCA_015493575.1 Desulfobacteraceae bacterium
CTCTACAAAACGCCGCTTTCGCAAGATATAAACCTTTGTGGGTCTGGGACGTGCATTTGGCCACCCTTTCGTCATACTCTTTCGCCTTCATCAAAAAAAAGGAATATCTAAATTTATTTATTTTATTCATTTTGTTGCTCCTTATGTGTTAGAAATACGCCCAACCAGTCGCTGCAAGGGACAAGCTGGCGTGGCGGTTTCCAGAATTCCGTAGCTTGCCCAATACAACAGTTAATTCAAAGCTCATGGTATTAAATCCGCTTGCCCCTGAGCTTGGCGTTAGGGTTTTTAATATAGTAAGTCAGGAGTAAGAAAAATATGGATACAGGTTATCACTATCCCCCAGAATTACTAAATTTATTGGTAGATACAATTCCATTACTGTGTCGATCAAAAAATGATGTTCTTCTATTTTTTCGTGGGGGTGGTGTTTCCAATAACCATCTTGCTGATTTGCATACTCGCATAAGTACAGATAGAAAAAATATAAACAAATATGAAATAGCGAGAACTATTCTCCAAAGAATTAACGAAGCTGGCGATTCTGAATTACGCACAAGAAGAGAAGTTTTAAAACGTGTTGTCGAATTTGAGAGTTTTTCAGCATGTTGGCAAACAGATCAACTAAAAGCAAAAGGTTTAGTCTGTGAAATAAGAGATGTAGTAAATATAAAAGACTCTTTCACAAAAATGAATAAAGAGCGTGAAAATGAAAAGAAGGAAAGGGTAAAAGATCAACGAACTAAACTTCAGAAAGAACAAGCTAAAAATAAAAAGTTGTCTCAGGTAAGAGATACTTTGTATTCTTTATTTGGGTTAGAGGGTCAACCCCAAAAAAGAGGTAAATTGTTAGAAAAGGTACTAAATGATCTCTTTAGTTCTTATGGAATTCTCATACAGGAAGATTTTAAAAGAATAGATGATGATGGAGCAGGAATTATAGAACAAGTAGATGGAGTCATTGAGTTTGATGCTAGTATATTTTTAGTAGAAATGAAGTGGCATAAAGATCCAATAGGTGTTGATAAAATGTCTCAGCATCTTGTAAGGTTATTTAGTCGTGAAGATGCAAAAGGGCTTTTTATATCATCAAGTAGGTTTGCAGAAACAACGATAACTCAATGCAAAGAAGTTTTATCAAAAAAAACAATTATCTTATGCACTCTTGAAGAAATAGTTTTTCTTCTTGATAACCAAAGGGATTTAGTTGATTTCTTACGACAGAAATTAAGAGCGGTTGTCGTTGACAAAAACCCGTTTAAAGAAATTAAATAGCCAACTACCACCCTAACGAATAAGGATAGGTTGCGCGAGGCACGAGCCGCAACCTTATCCGGTTGTTGAACAAGCCCGGGATATTTAAGAGAGTCTGATTATAAGAAAATATGTTTTTCTGACTGGAGATTATACTTCGGATTTTATAGGGGGTAAATTTTTACAAGGCGCAGGAATGCCTTAACCTGAAAACAGGTTTTAAAATTTTATATATTCATAGGGTCTTACTTCCTCCTTACATTTTAATTAACTGCCGTTTCAGCCAGGGCACAGATCAGCCGGGTTCATATGGTCTTTGATAAAATCCTATAATGACCATAGCAGATTTACAGCAGGGGCATTTAAAAACCGGCCTTGGACGTTGTTTGATAATTTTGATATTGACATGGAGAACAAGCTGCACAAGAAAGAGAAGCTTCTTCGCATTCCCATGGAGAAAACCAAAATCCCTGACTCTTCTGAATCCTTTTGGAAGGACATGCTGCACGATAAGATGCAGAAAATCTTCTCCTGCAAGTGTACGGTACCGTGTTTCTCCTGAGCGACTTTCAATATATTTAAAAGTAACCCTGCCGTTTTGATTGGAGATGATGTTCTTTTCACTGATAACACCGCGGTATAAATACCGGGACAAATATTTCAAGGCTGAGATTCCTTTCCCAACCCGTTTGCAGTCAACTACCCATTTTTCAGGGACTGCCTTTGGAATCTGCAGCTTTTTTTCATTCAGGGCAGATAAAAACCTGGCACGGAAGACCTTGGCCATGGCCTTTTGATTGAACAGATATTTGCCTTTTTTCTTTTTCCATTGACGTCTTGCTTTGTTGATTCCACCGCCCGGAACAACAGCATGGATATGGGGATGGAAATCAAGTTTTCTGGTGTTTGTATGCAAAACACAGGTCATGCCAGTTTCTGCACCAAGATTTTTGGGATTAAGGCCAAAATCCTTTAATGTACCTGCAGCACATGCAAACAAAATGGAATAGATTTTTTTCTGGTTTTGCCATGCCAATGATCTTAATTCATATGGTAATGTAAATGTGACCATAAAATACAGCACAGGTAAAAGTTTGCTTTGCTGCCGGTCGATCCACTGGCTTGTTTCATGGTTCTGGCATTTCGGGCAATTGCGATGTCCGCAGGAAAGAGGCCGGAACTCTGTATGGTCGCATTTGGTACAACAGATATAAAGCTCACCGGCAGAGGGTGTGCGGCAATTTTGCATGGCATTGAGAGCTTTTAAATGACCCGGCAGTAAAACATTCTTATATTTGATTTTACAGGCATCATAATACTGGTTAACAATGGAGGCCATTTCCATGATTAAAGCCTCCATAGATCAACATGAATTGTGTTGATCAGATCATTTACAGCGTTTTTGCTGTTTTGCTCTATAATGTCAGTAAGATGTGCGCATCTTGCAGTGGTTGTGGGGCTTGCATGCCCCAGCAGCGCCTGGATATGGCGTAGACTTAAGCCACGTTCAAGAAGATGTGTGGCAAATGCATGGCGCAGGGAATGGATGTAGACTCTCTTTTGTATGCCACATTCTTTAACCACGATTTTCATGGCTTTCTGGGCTCCACCCCTGTCCATGTGAGTTGTTGCCTGTTTGATTCTTTCAGGTGATCCAACGGCATTGGGAAACAGCAATTTTGGATTGCGATGCTTTACCCAGAGCACACGTAATGCCTTTAAGGTAAAATCCGGCAGGGGAACCATGCGGTCTTTATGCCCTTTGCCGCGGCGGATGTGAACCATCATACGCCCGGCATCAATATCCCCCACCTGAAGGGATAAGGCTTCTTCAAGGCGCAGTCCCATGGAATATGTGGTGAGTAGAAAAACACGATAGCGCAGTTTACGGGTTGCACTGATAAGCTTTTCTATTTCAGCAGATGTGAGAATATCAGGAATTGTTTTGACTTTTGGCGGTTTAACAATATCAATCCATTGCCATTCTATCTGCAGTACATGTTTCCAAAAAAACTGCAGGCCAAGCCGGTCAATTTTTACCGTGCTCCAGGAATGTGATTCAACAAGATCAGCAAAATAATCTTTTAATTGCTCCGGCCGGAGTTTATCAGGACAGCAGTCAAAATAATCTCTTACTCTCCGGATTGCCCTTGAGTAGGCATCAATGGTTTTTTTGGCTTTACCCTGAAGTTTAAGGGATTTCTGATGTTCTTTGTAAAGTTTGTTAAATCGGTTTACTTCTGATTTTTGCATGGTATACTCCTTATATAAATGTTTGGGGGTTTGCCCTTTAATCAGGCGGAACTGTCTTAACTTCAGGGCTGTGAAATAAGCAGACCGTGAAGTTAGACAAACACAGGGGTAGGAGTATACACTGAATTAAAAAATTTGCGGCTTTTTTTCTGCCGCGTAGCGGCTTCGTTCAACAAGGCGCTGCAAGGGACAAGCGGGCACGGCGATTTTTCGAAGTTCATTATTGCTGCCAAGTCCACAGGTAATTCAAAGCTCAGCGCTACAAATTCCGCTTGCCCCTGAGCTTGAACGTTATGAGAAAATAGGAAAAACATGAAAGCAAGCGAGTGGTTAGAACGAGGTAATCAAGAAATTGATCCAATTGATTCATTTTCAAATTACTGGCGCGGATTCAACAACTTGTATTTTGGTGTCGCAAATGGCCCGGAGCGAGACAAGATAAGAGTATTTCTCTGTCGGAATATCTCTGAGGAGAATGCTGACACAATCCTACAAAGTCATGCAAATGAAATTTCCTATTTGCTTTCACAGCCTGTTATTGACATGAGAGGAAATGGTAGAGACACAGCAGGGAATATTCAAGCATTCAACAACGAAAACAACTCATTATTAAAGCTCCAAGAGGTTTTTATGATTATTTATCAAGTTCGTTGCAATCTTGAGCATGGTCAAAAATCTCCCAACAGGGATCGTGATATACTGCTTTGCCAAAATGCTTCACCGCTTGTTGGCGACATAATCAGTCGTAACATATAGGACGTCCCAATTAAAGTAGAAGGAGACATATTTGTTCGATAATCTAATTGAATTTCTTAACCAAAACTCTGGCGCATTGACTGTCTTGTTTACAGGAGTGGTCACAATTTCTACTGTGGTATATGCAGTTCTTACAGCGGTATTGGTTTCTGAAACAAAAAAAATGCGAGAGGTTCAAACAGAACCAAGAATTGAAATCACATTACGTCCTTTTGAGTCAGCAATAAATATTGTCAGATTGCATATAAAAAACATAGGTCTTGGCCCTGCTCAGGATATTCATTTTAATGCAAGTGTAATATCCGGTGGTGAAGGTGCTAAAAAATTACTCGCAGAATTCACCGAAACTAACTTTTTCAAAACAGGTTTAAAGTATTTTGGACCTGGGCAAGAAATGTATTCACATTATACCCAAATGGCTCAAGACCATGATCAGAAAATTGAATCCGTCCTTTTGTTTGAAATGGAGTACAAAAGCGTCACGGGATCAAAATATAAAGAAAGGACAATAATAGATATGTCAGAGATGAAAGGCCATTATCAACTTGGGAAGCCAAATCTCTATGCAATATCTCAAAGCCTTGAAAAAATACAAAAAGACTTCGGTCACATCGCAAGTGGATTCAAAAGAATCAAAACTGATGTTTATTCGCATGAAGACAGAGCACAAGAGTATCAGGAAAGAATGCAACAAATTGAAGAAATGAAAGCAAAGCATAAGAACTCATAACAAGTCAATTAACCTGACCCGCAACTCGTCGGCGAATTTTCGTGCAGATTCAAGTATATAGCCATTAATAACGTTAATCGGTAGCTGGTCGGCGGGCAGGTTATCTCAAACGTTCTGACCCTTATGTGGCGGGATGTCGGGTTTGGGGAATGGTTGGCGGAGGCTTTTCTTGAGTTTGATTTTTGCCTCTCTTTGGAGGTTGTGTGCTTTGTCCCCTTTCCGGAAATTTCAGTTCAAAGAACCTGGATCGGGTTCCAGGGTAGTTCGCAGTTTCAAAAATTGATTTGACTATGGATGTTGTTTCTTTTAGGGTGGTTCTCAGTGCCGATTTTCTTATTGAAAATGAAGGCTGTTTCACAAAGGGTGAATCTCTTATCGGATTTTAAAGCAAGCTGTGAGATTATTCCTCAATTCGGATATGTGCTTGATTTTTATCGCTTTTTTGAACGCCTTGATGTCAGAAC
>WGCX01000185.1 GCA_015493575.1 Desulfobacteraceae bacterium
AAATGATGCAGTTGATCAAAATGTCAGGGCTGAAGGGGTACCGCCAGTTTGAAGAAGGTCTGGGAAGATTTGAAAATATCAATGGCTCAGTGCAGACCGTGAGGGGTTACAGAACTGCCCCTTCTTCCTGGCGGCTTGTTGGCGGCATGTCAGTGCTCATGGAAAAACTTCATTCTGGAATGGAATCGTCCATTTTGCCGGCTCAGAAACCGCAGACGAGCATGGCGGTTACCTTGAAGGTACTCTGAACAGCGCAGAAAGAGCTGTAAAAAATCTTTAGTCGATCTTTACCACAGGCAGAATAATTTCTTTCCATTTTCCATTTTGGCCTTAAGCTTTTCCATATGCCTTAATGCTGCTGTTTCCCTCTGCAGATCGTTTAATTTCAAGTTTAATCGTTTTGCAAGATCTTCTGCCTCAATCCCGCCAGTCTCTTCCAGGATTTTCAGAATTTTTTCCTGGGTTTCATTTAAACAGACCTCTTTGCCGGAAAGTGATTTAGCAGTATAAACTGCCCAGGGATCACATGTTTTGGCTGGAGAAAGTGCATCCATGTAGCAGTCTTCACATAATATCTGACCATGATATTCATATTTGTCGTTGTTTATAATT
This sequence comes from Desulfobacteraceae bacterium, assembly GCA_015493575.1. Lineage (GTDB taxonomy): Bacteria > Desulfobacterota > Desulfobacteria > Desulfobacterales > Desulfobacteraceae > WGCX01. The sequence goes on from WGCX01000185.1 coordinate 613, forward strand.
GTATTTTTACATCTGTCACATTTCATTTTTTTACCTCCCCGTATTGTCCATTAAAAATTTTTAATTAAAAATTCATAAAGAGACCATCCGATTATGGCAAGACATTCCATATCATTCTCGACTTTAATGCCAAGCTGATCTTTAATGGATTCAAAGTCAAGACCGGCAATTTCTGTCAGATAGTCCCTGTAAATTTTATCAAAGGTTGTTTTATTCATTTTTTAAGCCCGTCCACTATAAGGTGAATCATTGTATCTGCATTGGCCATGAACATTTTCTCATTATAAAACTGAGGAATGGTCAGCTCCCGGATCAGCAACTGGGTCAGCATTGCAAAAAATCCAACTGCCACATGATTAGGATTTACTTTTTTAAATTCCCCTTCACCGATTCTCATTGTAATGTAATTTTCCAAAATCACAGCTGCCTTCATCTGTCTTTTTTTATAATGACTTTCATACAAATCCGGTTTTTCCAGCATACTGAAAAATATCAACCGCAGTGGTGAATGTTTTCTATCCTTTGTCATATGTTGAAAACTGTGTCTGCAGAAAGCCATAAAAACACCATAATCATCTTTTTTTTCAATATATCCTTTAATATCAGGGTCATTCTCCATGGGGTGATTTTGAAACAAGAAGTCAATAAGCGCTTCATAGACACCCTCCTTGCTCCCGAAATGCTGTACAATTAAAGCCCGGCTTACTTTTGCAGACCTTGCAATAGCATTTAAGGTCGTTCCGGCAAACCCTTTTTCCGTGCAAAGTTCAAGGGCCTTTTCCAGAATCTGGTATCGCCTGTCCAATGCCGAAAGCCTGGGTTTTGTTTTTTTAGAGCTTTTTATGTTTTTTATGACTAACATGTTAGTTATGACTAATTATAAAATTCACCATGGTTTTGTCAAGCTGGAATTTTTTTATTTCTCTAAAGAAGACTGAGATTTTCATTTTTTCAAAAAAAAATTGACAAAGCCAGGAGATTAAAATAATTTGATTCAATCGTTTGTTTTAAGCGTTTGTATGGGTAATTTCGTTCAACTTATCAAATTTTCGATCCTTAAACAAACGATGCATACAAAAACTTAATTAATTTTTCACTAAAGCGGGCAATGCCAGCAACCCATGTGTCTGCCTCAATTTCTTGTTTTTGTAAAAAAATTGAAAGGTAAGGCACTTAATCTATTTCTAAAAAAAGGAAATCCAATGGATAATAAAACCCACAAAAAAGATACAAAAGCAAAAATCCTATGTGCCGCTGAGAAAATATTTGCCGAAAAAGGCTATCATAATACCAGTTTAAGGGACATTACTTCAAGCGCAGAAGTTAATATTGCAGCGGTTAATTATCATTTCGGTTCAAAGGAAAAATTATTTAAAGAGCTTTTAAAAAAAAGGCTCAATCCGATAAATGATATAAGGATGAAGTTGCTTGAACAAATTATTAACAAAGCGGACAGCAGCAATTCTCTGCCTGACTTAAGGGAAATTTTAAAAAGTTTTTTTGATCCTGTAATGGATCTCATGGAAAAAGAACAAAATTCAAGGCAGTTCATCGTAATTCTCGGAGCGATCCTTCATCATCCTGATTTAAAATTAAAAAAGATATTCATTCAAATCATACGCCCGGTTGCTGAATCATATTTTAAATGTATCTGCAGGGCGCTGCCTGAAATTGACCCTGAAATCATTTTAATCAGGGTCCAGTTTGCGCTTGGGGTCTTTCACCATGGCATGAATATGCTGAACCGTCCCTTTGATAAAGAAGATAAGGTTTTAAATATGCTGCATGGGACAATACCTGAAAATAAAATTTTCAAACGTGAAATAATCGATTTCATGATAAAAGGAATAAAAGGACAATGAACAGAAAACAAAAAATAATAATTATCGGGTGTACAAAAAATCATAAATCAATAACAACAGACGTGGGAATTCAGAGGAAAATAGCATGTGGCTGTTAGTGCCTTACCCCTGAATTTCTGCAATAAAAAACAAAAAATTGAGGCAGACACATGGGTTGCGGGCATTGCTCGCTTTAATCCTGGTATCGTTCCTGTATGGAACGGATTGTTTTGATACTGGAGAAAAGAATTTCAACGAGTTCAGGATCAAACTGGCCGCCTGATTCTTTTTTAATTGTGGCAAGGACATCTGACTCTGTCCATGCTTTTTTATAAACCCGGACAGATGAAAGAGCATCATAAACGTCGGCAAGGGCCACAATTCTTCCGAAAAGAGATATCTCTTTCCCCTTTTTCCCCCTTGGCTTACCGCTTGGAAGTATAAATTCCTGTAAAGGTCTGCCGGTTTCCACATCTATATATCCAGGATATCCGTTCCCATCCCATCTTTCATGATGGTTCAGTGCAACATCATATGCTGCTAAGTCAAAATCGGACTGTGGATCAAGAAACAGCCTTGCCCCAAGAAAAGTATGTTGCTTCATCACTTCATATTCATCATAATTAAAACGTCCCGGTTTCTTTAGAATAAGGTCTGAAATAGCGATTTTCCCTATATCATGGAGCATGGCGGCCATACGCAGGATATCCCGTTCCCTTTCAAATTTCTCCCTGGCTATATTGTTTTTGCGTGCCCATTTCTCATAAATCTCAACGGAATACCCGCCAACGCGATTTACATGGGGACTGGTTTCCTTTGGATCCCTCATCTCTGACATTCTGATCATTCGAAGCAAAATGGATCTTGTTATCTGGGCGCGTTCAAGGGAGACAGATGCTATGCTGGCAAAATGCGCCATCAATTGTTCGTCCTTCCTGCTGAAACCGATCACCCTGTTATCACTGTCCCGTGCGTTTATAATCTGCAGAATTCCAATAATATTCTGCCCTGCAGTTGTCATTCCAATAATATTCTGCCTTGCAGTTGTCAGAGGAACAGTTATAACAGACCGTGTTTTATACCCTGATTCTTCATCAAATTCCCTGCCGAATTTGTATGGTTTAACTGGATCAATATCATAAACATCGGCAATATTTAATAATTGTCCCGTTACCGCAACATACCCTGCAATGCTTTCCTTGTTAATGGGCAAAGTAAAAGTTGAATAAATAAGTTTTTCTCCTCCGGGCAGCGCTTTTTGAAGCGTATCATTCTGTGTGTAAGCAAAAAGAAGTGAATCATCTTTTCGTATATAAATGGAACCTGCATCTGCATTGACAAATTCCCGTGCATCCTGGAGAATATGTTCCATGAGTATGTCTGAATCACGAACTTGATTTAATTCAATACCGAGATGTGTCAGCTTTACAATTTTTTCCTGTTCTGTCAACATAAGATCTCCTGTATCTCATCCATATATACCGGTATCCCCGGTAGTTCGATTCTTTCCATTTTGGCTTACACCCGGAATTTAAATATAACAAATATTGTAACGCACGTAAAATATATTTACACAATTCCCATATCAATTGCTTTTAGAATAAAATTCCGGGTTGTCCTGTTGATGAACAAAAGTACTCTTTCTTATAAAAAAAATTCATTGAAAAGGATCCCAAAAAAAGGTAATACCTGATCATTATATTGCCTCACAGGAAGATTTTTCAAACTTTCTTTTTTAATATAGAGACATAATGACTGACTGTACTGCACCCCATGAAGGTATTGAACTGGATTTAATTGATTTATTTAATGGAGACAGAGAAAAAATTGGTTCCAGAACCTTTGATCAATCTATTTTAAAAAGAATGATTGGCATAAATAATTAACTTATTGTGAACAAAAAAGTGAACAAAAAAATAATAACTATTCTTAATTTGATATGAAAACCGGGACAGACGAAAAAAAAATAGCAAAAAGAGCAAAAAGACGTAAAAAAAGGCATGAAAAAAGAACTAAAATCTGTCATTGCTGCGGAAAAAAATTTCTTTTCTGCTGGAACTGCAGAAAATGCGGATTCAGCATATGCCAGCAGTGCATGTATGAAAACCAGTGGGGTATGACATGTAATGGTATCACCTGGCAATGCCCGGACTGCGGTGAACAGAACGGATTTGGAAACCAGTGATCTTTTCCCGTTGTTCCATGACATCCAAAGGCAAGAGTGAGTTTTTTTTTATAAGAAAGAGCTTTATTTTGACAGAGTCACAAATGCTCTTTTTATGTTCGTCAGAATCTTTGTTTCTTTGAGGTGCTGGAACGTAGTCCAGATTCGCCTCATGGCGGTTATATGAGAATTCTAAGCGTTTCAGATTTTATTGTACCTGAATTATACGACAATTTTGATACTGAAAAATTTTCAGATATAGATTTGATTCTCTCATGCGGAGACCTCCCACCGGAATATCTTTCTTTTCTGCTCAGTAAGATAAATGCGCCCCTTTATTATGTACGGGGAAATCATGATATCAGATATGAATCAAAACCACCGATGGGGTGTTGTGATCTCCACGGAAAAATTGTTACTTTCAAGGGTATGAAACTATTTGGCCTTGAAGGTTCAAGATGGTACAACGGAGGCCCCAATCAATACACTGAAGAAGAGATGAAGAAAAAGATTTTCACCCTCCTGCCATCTCTGTGGTGGCACAGGGGTTTTGACATCATTATTACACATGCCCCGCCACGTTATATACAAGATGGTGAGGATCCTTGCCATAAGGGATTTAAATCATATAACAAATTAATTAACAGATACAAACCTGATTATTTTATCCATGGACATATTCATAAAAACTTCATAAACCCGTCCCACAGAATAACTTTTGTTGAAAAAACAAAGGTTATTAACACTGTTGGGTATAATATACTTGATATTGATATTAACGGAAATAAATGATTAATACTTTGACATTCAGGGGCTAAAGGCTGTTCTTGTAAAAAACATGATTTCCATGGCAGTATTTTTTTAATGCAGATCTGAAACGCTATTTCATAATTTGTTGTGAATAAATCCGGGGCTGAAACCAGATCGGCCTTATGGATGTCAGAAAGGATAATCACTATGAATATTTTTAAAGGCCTCCTGAGAAAATTTGAAAAAGAAAATACAAAAGCTGAGGTAAAATCCTTTTCCAAATACCAGCTGAAGGAGGGCGCATTTGACACCATAGAGCGTGGTGTTCAATCGGTACCTCTTGACAGAATAGTTGGCAGCGTAGGGCGTTATCATGATTTTGACGGTAAATTCAGGATAAAACAGCATGTACCAAGGGACAGGTTCATCAGGATTAAAAGAGCAATGCTCAACGGAAAACCTCTGCCCCCTGTGAAACTTTATCAGATAAAGGATGAATACTATGCCTTGGACGGGAACCACCGTATTGCAGCTGCAAAGGAACTTGAGCATTCCGAGATAAATGCATGTATTGTTGAATTCATCCCTTCCAAAAAAAGCCTTGACAATATCCTGTATCAGGAAAGAGCTGCATTTAACAAAAAATTCAAGCTGCCCTACTCCATTGAATTAACCGAACTTGGACAGTATTCTTTTCTTGAAAAACAGATAATACTGCATAAAACTTTTCTTGAAAAAAAATCAGGCAGGGAAATCTCCTTAAAGGATGCAGCTGAAGACTGGTATAAAACAATATACTCTCCCCTTGTATCCGTAATTAAACAGGGGCATCTTAATTATTCTTTTCCTGAACGTACACTGTCAGATCTTTATGCTTATATTTCACATCACCAGTGGGAAGAAGGAAAGAAGCGTAAATATGGTATAGGCATTGATCAGCTTATTCCAAAAGACATGGAGGAATTCAGAAAAAAAATGGAAAAGAAAAAATTCAACTACCCTGAAATGAAACGGAAAATAACGGCTTTTGTGCTTATGACAACAACTGCAAAAGATGAATTTAAAATCATGGAAAATCTATTTTCAATCGATGAAATCAAAGAGGTTCATGGTGTTAACGGAGATTTTGATATGATTGTTAAAATTGAAATAGAAAGAGACCTCCTTTCATCGGATGCAGAGGTTATTTCACTTTTTGTTCACGATAAAATAAGGCTTATGAACGGAGTAAAAACCACGAGAACGCTTATTCCCTCTTTTTCCAAAACAAAAGAAAAAAAAGAATGATAAACTGGGGAGAGGAAAACAGGTTATGGGAATCTTCCGCTTTGTATGAACAAAACAATAAAAAATGCGACGGGGTAAAAAATGAGCACAGGTAATTTGTTTAACTTCAGATTATCACAGTATGAGACAAAAGCATATATTGCTCTTTTAACCAATAATCCTGTAAATGGATCTCAGTTAAGCCGGCATTCGGGTATACCAAGGGCAAGGATATATGATGTACTTTCTGCCCTTAAAACCAAAGGAATGGCAGTTGAGGTGACCGAAGGACTCTATGCACCTCTTCCTGAAGAAGAAGTTCTTAAAAGGTTCAGAGCCCGCTTTGAATCGGAAATTTCACAGCTTGAAAAAAAATTCCACCAGGCCACTGCAAAGGCAAGATACGATTATGTATGGAATATTTACGGGTATGATGAAATTTTATCAAAGGCTAAGGATATGATCAACGCAGCAAAATTTGAAATTTATGTAAGGCTGTTTCCCGCTGAAGCTGAAATTCTGAATGCAGACCTGAAAAAAGCCCGCAGCAGAAAGGTGCAGGTCAAATATATTTCAATGGGTATTCCGGCATCAAATTTTAATCTCCAGGTGATTCATCCGGGATTTGATAAAATAGAAAAAGAGTTGAACGGAAGAACATTTGATATTGTTGTGGACAGAGATGAGGCTCTTGTGGGACTGTTTGAAAATGAAAAAGAACCATCCACAAGCTGGGCCAAGAACCATTGGTTTGTTATTGCTGCAAGGGACAGCCTGCGCCATGATTTTTTTCATTATTTTTTACACAAAACCTATGATCTTGGGAAAAAATTAAGCAGTAGTGAGGCGGCAATGTATGAAATCATAAAAAAAGACACATTGTCTTTTTTATATGAAACTCCTGCAAAGTGCCTTTAAGAATAAGAGTTTCTATATTTGTTGAGAGGCAGTCTGAGAGTCTCCAGATCCGCCTCATGGCGGTTATATGAAAGATCTCTATTTTGAAAAGTAACAAATACTCTTTTTAGATTCGTTGAGAGGCAGTGTAACGCAGTTCAGATCCGCCTCATAGCGGTCATATAAAACTGCTCCTTTTAATCTGTGATGATACATTTAAAATAAACAAAGGATAAAAAAATTTGAATAGATCAATTGAAGAGATTTCCCTTCTCTATGAAATTAATGAAGCTTTAAACGAACACCTTGATATGAAAAAATCTTTGTACCGGGTTTTAACTATTCTCGCTGAGTCGCTTAATTTAATCAGGGGAACCATCACCATACTTGACCCTGTGACAAAGGAAATCAGGATTGAAATTGCCCATGGTATTTCAGCAAAGGCAAAAAAACATGTCCGGTATCAGCTTGGTGAAGGTGTAACAGGCAGGGTGATTCAAACAGGCAGACACGCTGTGGTGCCGAGGATCAGCGATGAACCTTTTTTCTTAGACAGAACCGCTTCAAGGGATTCAAGGGTCTGCCATGAATATTCATTCATATGTGTACCCATAAAGAAAGGGGACAAAGTTGTAGGTGCTTTAAGTGCAGACAGGCCCTATAAAGGGGAAGCCTCCCTGAAAAAAGGCGAGAAAATAATGTCACTTGTGGCCACGATGATCGCAAGGCATGTCATAAATCTTGAAGCAATGCGCCTTGAAAAAGAAAAGCTTAAAAAAGAAAATACCCGGCTTAAAATTGAACTTGAAAACAAATACAGCTTTTCGCATATCATAGGAAACAGCAATAAAATGAGGGAGGTCTTTCAGATGATTTCCCAGGTATCAAGGAGTAATGCCACTGTGCTTATCAGGGGTGAAAGCGGTACAGGCAAGGAGCTTGTTGCCAATTCAATCCACTACAACAGCCTGAGGAATAAACAGCCTTTTATTAAAATAAATTGTGCCGCTCTTCCTGAAAATCTCATTGAAAGCGAGTTGTTCGGCCATGAAAAGGGTTCCTTCACAGGCGCTCTATACCAGAAAAAAGGAAAATTTGAGCTTGCTGACAAAGGAACAATATTTCTTGATGAAATAGGCAATATGGATCTCAATGTCCAGGTGAAACTTTTAAGGATTTTCCAGGAAAAAGAGTTTGAGCGTGTGGGAGGACACAAAACCATAGATGTTAATGTAAGAATAATTGCAGCTACAAATGCAAACCTTGAGGAAATGGTTAAAAAGGGAAAGTTCCGTGATGACCTCTACTTCAGGCTCAATGTGTTTCCCATTTACATGCCGAGTCTTTGCATGCGTAAAACAGATATTATTCTTCTTGCAGACCATTTTCTTGAAAAATATGCAAAGGAGAACAATAAAGATATAAAACGTTTTTCAACACCTGCCATTGATATGATGATGGAGTATCACTGGCCTGGAAATGTAAGGGAACTTGAAAACTGTATTGAACGCGCCGTCCTGCTCTGCAATGAAGGGGCCATTCACAGTTACCACCTTCCCCCGAGTCTTCAAACCGGAAAACACTCTAAAACACTTACCCACCTTTCAATGGAAGAAGCGGTGAACAACCTGGAGCGTGAAATGATAATGGATGCATTGAAAAACACAAAGGGTAATATAAAAAAAGCAGCCGTACTTGTGGGCACCACCGAAAGAAAATTTTCATACAAAGCCCATAAATTCGGCATAAGCTACAAGGATTTCAGACAACGCCCATAAAACATTTTTCTAAAAAACAGGAGTTAAATTTGCTTGGAACAATTGTTAATACTGCTGCAATTATTGCAGGAAGCCTTGCGGGACTTCTTTTCCGTGGTGGTATTCCGGAAAAATACAATAAAACTGTGGTACACGCCATAAGTCTTGCCGTTATAATTATAGGTATCAAATCAGCCATGAAATCAGATGAAGTGCTCATAGTTATTTTCAGCCTTGCAGCTGGAAGTATTGCAGGTGAATTTCTAAAAATCGAGGATTTACTTGAATACTTTGGGAAAAAACTGGAACAGCGTTTTGCAAAGAACGATTCTAACTTTTATAAGGGATTTGTCACATCAACCCTGCTTTTCTGCGTAGGCTCCATGGCCGTTGTGGGCGCCCTTGAAAGCGGTCTTGCAGGAGATCATCATACCCTGTTTGCAAAATCCGCTTTAGACGGTATCATGTCAATCATACTTTCTTCAACATTTGGAATCGGCGTCATGTTTTCAGCCTTTTCAGTTTTTGTTTACCAGGGTGCCATAACAATGGCAGCTTCCCTGATAAAACCGTTTCTCATACCTGAAGTCATCAACGAAATGTCATCGGTTGGAGGGATACTTATCATGGCAATTGGAATCAATCTGCTTGGTGCAGCAAAAATCCGCATTGGAAGTATGCTGCCGGCAATTTTTCTGCCCCTTATATGGTATGCTGTGTTACAATTTTTACCATTTTAAAAACTCACTATTAAAAGAATGATTGAAGGCCATTAATCTGCATTAATCTGCAGGATTCTTGATTTACAAAGACCTGGTGCTCTACACTGATCAGGGGAAAACAGCCATACAAGGCCATACTCTCATGACAAAAGACAAAAATTTACATGACACCGAATAATAAAAATAAACAAACAACCCTTGAATATTATCAGTCAAATGCTGAAGCATATTTTTTAGATACCGCCTGGGTCGATCCTGGTGAGCTTTATAAGCCTTTTTTGGAACTTATGCCGGAAACAGGGGTCATTCTTGATGCCGGGTGCGGGTCCGGAAGAGATGCCCGTTTTTTTATGAAACAGGGGTTTAAGGTTATTGCCTTTGACAATTCTTCCCAAATGGTGAAACTTGCATCTGATTTCACAGGTCTTAACTGTCTGCATTTATCCTTTGAGAATATTGAATTTGAAAATAAATTTGATGGGATATGGGCATGTGCATCACTTCTTCACGTACGTAAAAAAAATATGCTGAATATTTTAAAAAAATTTTGTGCCGCCCTTAAAAACAGGGGGATCATGTATATCTCTTATAAGTATGGTAACAGGGAATATTCCAGAGAAGGCAGGCATTTTTCCGATTACGATGAACAATGTTTTTCAGAATTATTAAAAGAAATAACGTCTTTTAATCTGAAAAAAATGTGGAAAACAAAAGATCTGAGACCTGGCCATGAAAATGAGAAGTGGCTGAATATCCTGCTTGAAAAAAAGCAGGATATTCGGCATCCATTTTTCAGGCAGAAACGCTTTTAATCAATCCAAGAGAAGATTCAAGTATTTTTCCCTTAAACCTTGTGGAAAGTGCCGTTTCAAGCATTTCAGATGAAATCACTTTTTTTAACTGAGCCATGACAGAAAGACTTGCAAGGGCCATATCAAAAGATTTAATTTGCTGTGCTTTAAAATCAATTTCAAGTATTCCGGCTTTGGTACGGGGAAGCTCAAGACCCTTTGATTTTATAATAAGAGAATTTTCATCAAGGGATTCAAGCATTTTATACCTGCGTTTTACGCCTTCATCTGCAAGGGCTATGATGATATCAGGAGAAGTAATTCCGGTAAACCCGATTTTGCCCTTTGCAAGCACAAGTTCACTCACGGAATGTCCCCTTAAAACAGTTATGGGATAATCATTTTTCTGTGTTGCATGAAGTCCCTGTGAAATTCCTGCAAGGCATAAAATTTCACCTGCCGTTATTATTCTCTGGCCTGCACTTCCAAGTATGACTATTTCCTGGCGCTTTGATTCAAGGGGCTCAAACACGGCATCCACGCAGGCAGGTTTCTTTGCAGGGCTTAAATCCTCTGCAATCCTGTAATAGTGCTTAGAATATTCTTCTCTTTTATTTTCTTTTACAGGACCCTTCAGGGCCTGCAGCATCCCAAGGGATCGATCAATTGTTTTCGGGGTCAGCTTATTTTTCTTTGTAAATCTTCCGGTGCACATTCCCCACATGTCAATCAGTGAAAATCCGTCAAATTTGATTGCATTTTCAATTTCTTCTGCAATATTATCATCGTAAACGGAAGTTCTTGTCACAAAGCCTGCGCCTGCTGAAGCTGCAACCTGACAGACATCCATGGGTTTTTCAAGCTTGTTTAAAAAACCTGATCCACCCATCGCATCTGCGGGTGTTGTTGAAGAAAACTGGCCACCTGTCATTCCGTAATTAAAATTATTCAGCACCAGTAAAGTCAGGTTAATATTACGGCGGCAGGTACTTAAAAGATGAGCTCCGCCAATTCCAAGTCCGCCGTCTCCCATGGTGACAATGACATTAAGATCCGGCCTTGCCATTTTCAATCCCGTGGCATAGGTTAAGGCACGTCCGTGAAGTCCGTGGAAAGCATGGGTGTTAAAGAAAGTATCAAAAAGCCCTGAGCATCCGATATCGGAGACAAGGGCAATTTTATCTGCATCAAGTCCGAGATTGACAAAAACTTTGTCAAGAACCTTTGTGACACGTTCATGGGAGCATCCCGGACAGAAAATAAGCGGTCTTGATGAATTTAAAAAACTATCCATGATACACTGCCTCCTTAATCTGATCCGGTGTGATAAGAGTACCGTTCATAATGCCGAGGAAATCTATTTTTTTATCGGAAACAATCCTTTTAATTTCCCTGACATACTGGCCAAGGTTCATCTCCACCACAAGAATTTTTTTAAATTTTGCGGCTTTTTGCCTAATCAGTTCTTCCGGCACAGGCCACAATGTCTTTAAAACAAGGAGGGAGACAGGCTTTGCAGCATGGGATAACGATTCCACAGCCTCTTCAGCAGCACGGGCGGTCACTCCATATGTGATGATGAGCGTGTCGGAATTTTCCTTTATGATCTCATCAAAAAAAGAAAAATCACCGACATTTGATTCAATTTTCTGTTTCAGCCTTTCCTGGCTTTTTTCTATCTCATGGGAATCTATTGTTATGTAGCCGTTTTTTCCATGGGTGGATGAAGTCTGGCGAACCAGTGTTTCTCCGCCGATGGGAAGAAAATCAGGCACATCTTTTCCATTTTCAACATCAAAGGGGAGAAAGGATTTTCCGCCTGAATCCGGTGAAAAAAGAACACGGTTTTCTGTTTCAGGTATTTCAAGGGCACTGATATCAACACTTTCCCTTGTCATGGAAATTTCCTTGTTTGCAGCAATAAAAACAGGGCATCTGAATTTTTCGGCAAGGTTAAAGGCATGCATAGTCAGGGTAAAGCAGTCCCTTACATCAACCGGGGAAAGGACAATTACGGGAAGCCCGCTGCTGTTTCCCCAGCGCATGAACTGGATATCACCGTCAGCGCCCTTTGTTGCAGATCCCGTTGAAGGACCGAGACGCTGGACATTTATAATCACAATGGGAATTTCACTGCCGATTGCAAAGGATATCTGCTCGCTGTACAGACTTATCCCGGGACCTGAAGTTGCAGTCATAACCTTTAAGCCAGCCATTGAAGCTCCAAGGCAGAACCCGATTGAAGCGATCTCATCCTCACCCTGGAGGCAGATCCCACCGGAAGGGGGAAGAAGGTTGAGCATGTTATTAAAAATTGTTGTTGCAGGGGTGATGGGGTAACCGGCGAAGAACCGGCAGCCTGCAGCCACAGCCCCTCTCGCTATTGCCTCGTTACCCTCCAAAAAACTTAACGACATGATAATAGTTCTCCGTATTTAAAGAATCAGAAATCGTTATTATGGAAAAAAGACCACTGATAAGGACCGCTGTGGTCCTGAATCCATAAAACTAAAAAATTAATGGTTTCCTATCCAACGAGAACCTTTTCCATTTTTTCCACAAGAAAGTCAATCTCTTTATCATTTATTATTAAAGGAGGGGAAATTCTTATTGTATGACCGTGGCTGTCATTTGCCAGAATGCCAAGATCAAGAAGTTTTCTGCAAAACTCCATTGCATTACCCTCTTTTACCTCAATACCTATAAACAGGCCTTTTCCCCTGACTTCCTTTACATGGGGTGATCTTTTTCCTATATCTTCAAGTCTTTTTTTAAGGTTTGCTCCCTGGATAGCTGATTTTTCAGCAAGATTCTCATTTTCTATTACATCAAGTGCTGCAATTCCTGCAACACAGGCAAGGGGATATCCTCCGAAGGTTGAGCCATCTGAGCCCTGTTTAAAAATCAAATCCATTAAATAAGAGTTTGTAATAAAAACAGATAGCGGAAGAACACCGCCGGAAATCGCCTTGCCGAGGATCAGGCCGTCGGGGATCACATTTTCGTGCTCAAAGGCAAATCTTTTTCCTGTCCTGCCAAGTCCGACCTGAATTTCATCAAACAGGAGAATCAGATCGTTTTTGTCGCTTAATTCCCGCAAACCCTTAAGAAAACCTTCAGGGGGCACATTCATTCCGCCCTCTCCCTGCATGGGCTCCACAAGTATTCCGCAGGTATTTTTGTTAATTGCCTTTTCAACTTCGGCAATATTTCCGTATTCAACGGCCACAAACCCAGGGGTTAATGGACCAAATCCCTGTTTGTATTTTTGTGTTGTGGAAAATGAGATTACAGTTGTCATCCTGCCGTGAAAATTATTTTTAAAAACTATAATTTCCTGTTTGCCGTCCGGAATGCCCTTGGATTTCCAGCCGTAATATCTTGCTGCTTTAATGGCGGTTTCAACGGATTCAACTCCTCCGTTTTTAGGAAGGACCTTGTTTCCATTTTTGCCGAAACGCGGTGCAAGCTGGGGAGCAAATTCAGCTGCTCTCTTTAAAAACAAACCAAGAGAATCCGTGTAAACAACATTTGAAATTACAGAACCATAATTATTATTTAATGCATCCACAACTGCCTTTACAATCTTTGGATGGTGATGTCCGGGATTTGCTGCAGAATATGCTGCAAGACAGTCAAAATATTTTTTACCGTTAATATCAGTGAGCCAGCAACCTTCGGACTGCCGTACCACCATATTAATTCTTTCATAATGGTGTGCACCGAAAGTTTCTTCATATTTGACTATGTGGTCATCACCAATCTGTGAAAATCCCTGTGGTTCAAATACTTTCTCTGCGTTTAACATAGCCCCCTCCTTATGTTTGTATTGTTAATCAAACCTGAATTTCCTGCGTTTGCATGTGCATTTTTAATTAAAGTTTTTAATGCAAAATAAACTGTTGCTACCATAGTAGTAACTATAAGGAGAAAAAAAGCTAAAGTCAATGATATTTTAAAAATATACATAATATTTGTTATGGCTGATTCTTGAAAAAAACGATTGGTTCCGCGCCTACGGCTCATAAAACTCGCCAGTCAAGCGCGTGCACGCTGAATAATTATTACGCCTGAAAGTGACAGGATCATGCCGATAATAAATGCCGGGCCTATATCCTGATTTCCGGGAAGCAGTCCTGCGGCCGCGGTCACTGCTGCAAGGATTATGGTTGCCGGGGGCTGGGCATTGGTCGTTATTGC
>WGCX01000186.1 GCA_015493575.1 Desulfobacteraceae bacterium
CCACACTGAAGGCCGCCGGGAACAGGTATTGCCCTGAACGGATTAAATGGCAGTGGGTCACAGGACGTGACAAGAACTGCCATTTCCCTCGGAGCAAATCATGGATGATTTGCGAGAATGAGTGAAGGGTAATACCTGTTCCCGACGGCCGGATCGAAGCGAGTTTCATATAAACCGCCATAAGGCAGATCTGGACTGCGTTACAGCGCCTCACAACGAACTGAAAAAGAGTATTTGTGACTATGTCAAAAATGAGCTCTTTCATCTGAAAATTATCCACCTATTTATTCAGCAGGTTTAAATTAAATGCAGATGCAGGAATTGGTTTTAGTAGAGGAGTTGAAAAATTAAGTACAGTGGTGTTGAAGGACATTAATTCATCATGTATAACCATCCTTGATATAAATGGATGCGATACTCCCGTAGATGAAACAATATGGTTATTGTATTCCATCCGGGCTGATTTAAGCAGCTTTGATCCCCGGGCGGTATAAAATTCCGCCTTGATACCCACTAACCGCTTAATGCTGACCCAGTACCTGATAAATTTATACGAAGCCCTGCTTGTTTTAGCTTCTAAGGAAAATACAAAACAGGGCTCTTTGTCTAATGATTCCACTTCCCGGTGAAGAATAGTATAATTTTCAGCATAGTTAGTGGAAGCAATATCACCATTGTTTGCAAGCCCAAGAAGTTTCTGTCTTTTGGAAACAGGAATGGGCTTGCTCAAACCGGGTTTGTAAAACCACATATTACCGTTCAGCAGGATCAACATCTGACCGCGTCGCCGTGCCGGAGTCAGGGTCTCGGCAATGGCATCATAGCTCCGTGAACGGACCTTGAGGTGTTGGTGACGAACTTTTTTGCCTTCTTTTGCCTCCACCCTCAGATCCCATGTAACTCCGGAAATATTTCCCCTTGCATGGTCACACTGCTTCAAAATTGCCTTTGACGGAAGTGCCGCCTGTGCCGCAGCATTGCCTGACCAGACCAGCAGCAACAGCAGAACAACAGCTATATCATACTTTAAAAAACCTTTTATTTTTTTCATTATCGTTCCTGTTTTTTTCAAGTATCATTGGTCTATTAATTCTTAGGATCGTGTTTTTTTGAGCAAATAATTCAAAATAACCTTTTTAGTTCAGGCATGTCCAGCTTAAAGTTTGCTACTGAATAAGCTTTACATCACTATATATGCCGTAATGCATCGATAATCATCAGATGGGAGGCCTTTCTCGCAGGAAGTATTGATGCTAATGCCGCAAGCCCAATCATGGCAAGACAGGTCACGGTCATAAGCCATGGAACCAGGTGAATTTCCAGAGGGACTTCCTTAGGAATCGTAGGCGGTATCCAGCCTGGCTTGAAAAATGTTATTGATGCCCAGCCAAGCAGGGTGATCAGCAGACCGCAAAAAGAACCGGCAGCGGCCAGCAAAACTCCCTCGGTTGCAAATATTTTAACAACACCTGAGCGCTTCAGCCCCAGAGCTCTCATGGTGCCGATTTCCCTGGTTCGTTCCAGAACCGCCATGCTGATAGTATTAACCACACTTAAAGCGACAATGGTCAGGACAATTATAAAGACAAAGGTGAAGATAACATTAAACATGTTGCGGATTTTTAAATAGGAAGGCCTCAGCTGATCCCAGGTAAAAATTTCAACTCTGAGTCCTTTATCCCTTAAAATATGTTCAAGATGTTTCTTCATCGGGTAAGCAAGCCTGGCGTTTTTCAGCAGGATATTAAGGCGGTCGGCACTTTTGGTATCATAAAGTGCCTCGGCAAATTTAAACGGCATTGCGATCAGCAGATTATCGAGTATTTCCAAGGGGGCATCAATGATTTGCACCACACTTGCATCAAATGCATTCATAAAACCATCTGTGGTGGTTGTCATGACCACCACATTGTCACCTATTTTCAGGTTTAATTTAGCGGCCAGGCCCTTGGCAACGCCAACCTGGTATATAGGCTTATCAGTGAGCTCACGGCCACGAAACAATTTCAATTCACTGCTTATTCCATGGCTGAGATGGCTTATGAATCGTATATCATCAGGTTTTCTGCCCTCACTCATCATTATGGTGGAAGTGGTACCATTGCTTATCAAACCTGAAATATTCAACTGGGGCGTAATTATGATAATGCGTTTATCCCTGCGGCAGATGGCGCAGATCTCCCGCATTTCTTTTTCGTTAAGAAGAAAACCTGCCGGATTAAGCTGCCCCTTGCTGTGATACCCCTGCTTAAAAATTGAAAGATGACCATTGCCATGGGCATAGACATAACCGTCTTCCAGGGCACTGAAAATATAGTTGCTGAAGCCGCCAAGAAGATTGATGGCCGCAAAACCAAAGGCGATGGCTCCTATGGTAAAAATAGACCGGCGCTTATTTTTCAGCAGGTTGAGGTAACCGAGTTTAATCCAGG
>WGCX01000187.1 GCA_015493575.1 Desulfobacteraceae bacterium
ATTTAAGAGGGTCAGGCTTTCCTTATTGTCATTATCTCAACTTTTGAGGTTAACATATATTTACTGTTTGATAACAACGAATAAGAAAAGCCTGACCCCCGTTTTGGAAAAATTTCAATTAAAAAACTTGATAATCGAGTTTATAAGAAAGTCTTTGTAAAAAAATGTGTGACTTTCATTTTTTGTTGTGAGGTAAATCTGGGCCAATCCAGATCCGCCTCATGGCAGTTATAAAAAAAAATGGAAAATTACTGTGTTTACTGCTGGAGTGTTTTAATGTCAAACTATGAACATACCATAGACCGGCTATCTTCTTTTATAATTTATATGATCCTTACATTATTCGTCCTGTTTGCCGGTTCAAGAATAATCAATTATTCAATTGATACAAATTTTTATTATTATTATCTTCTGAAATGGGAATCCTGTTTAACGCAATTTACCTCAAAGGAGACAAATTTTCCCGACCTTTCCCATAAAAATTATATCGGATATATGGACAATCTTGTTAAACTATTTCAAATGAATTCAATTTCCGTTCCTTCTTCCAATACAAAAAAACCCTATGTTTATAAAATAGTTAAAACAGGTTTTTCAAAGAATCAGGATATTTTTATCTTATGCTTTGACCGTAAAATAATTATTTATGGACTTTCCAAATCTACATTTAATATGTTAGATAAATTCATCGATGGAAGTGACGGTAATAAATCAGGAGAATTTAAAGGAAGACTTCAAAGAGACAAAACTCATTATGTCGGAACCTGGAATTTATAAAAAACAACAGTATCTTCAGTTTTTCGGTTTTTGCCATGAGCCTTTTCCCGTGGCCCCTGACAACAGGAATTTTTTTATTTCTCAAAATACGAATCAAATTTTAACAAATATTTCCCAGGGAATTTTTTACAGAAAAGGTTTCATGCTGCTCATGGGTGAGGTTGGCCTTGGTAAAACAACATTAAGCCGCAGAATCATAGAGATTCTTGAAGAAAATGGTGTTGCCGTCTCTCTGATCCTCCAATCCTTTTACCAGGAAACCGATTTATTAAAAGAGATAAACAGGGACTTTGGCATTAAAAACGTTGAAATCGATAATCTTTCTGCATTGATGGGGCAGTTAACCGACTTTCTGCTTGAAAAAAATAAATTCAATATTAATTGTGCCATTATAATTGACGATGCCCAGAATTTAAGTTGTGCAAGCCTTGAACTTATCAGGATGATATCCAATCTTGAAGCTGACAGAAAGAAACTTGTTCAGATTCTGCTCGTAGGCCAGCCGGAACTTATGGAAAAATTAAATTCCCATGGCCTGAGGCAGTTGAAAAGCCGTGTAACTATATTGCAGGAGTCAATCCCTCTTGAGAAACAGGAACTTTACAGTTACCTGAAATTTAAATTGAAAATGGCCGGGGATGATGGGAAAATTGTTATTTCAAAAACAGCTGTAAATAAATTATATAAAATCACTTCGGGTAATATGCGGAAGGTAAACATTATCATGGACAGGGCACTGATGACAGCTTTTTCCCGAAGGACTTTTATTATAAAAACCGAATTTATTCAACGGGCAGATAAAGCACTTCAATTTAAAACAAAAGTTCAAAAAAGATTTAAAGCAGGGCTCAGGGGGGCCATGGGATATTATATATTTTTAATTCTTTTTCTTATAACATTGATTGTTATAGGGGTTGCAGTAGAAAATTTTTTTTATCTCCATAAAAAACAGGGAATTTCATTAAGCAATGGTGTATATAAAAATACAGGAAATTTTATTGTTACAAAAAAAATCCCTTTGAAAGAATATATTCATACACAATGAAAAGCATATTAATGATGAAAATTTTCCATGGAGAACCGGGATTGACTCCGCACACACGCTTTTAAGGATATTTCTTATGTCGGAACATAAAAAAAACAAACCAATTGGAATGCTTCTTCAGGAAAAAGGCATTATTAACGATTCACATATTCAGTTTGCATTAAAGGAACAGAAAGTTACAAAGGAGATGCTTGGGGAGGTATTGGAAAGGCTAAGCTTTGCCACAGAAATGGATATAGTTTCCGTATTGTCCCAGCAGGGTAATATGCCCTATGTTGATGTTGATGAAGTTCTGCCAGATGAAAGGCTGCTTAAAATTTTTAACAAGCGGCTGTGTCTTAACAATAAATTCCTTCCCTACAGGATTGAGGGGAAATATGTTTATGTAGCTGTAACCAGCCTGGAAAATTCTAAAATCAATCAACTCATCGCAAAGCATACAGGCCTGAATTCAAAATTTTGTATAGGTGAGAAAAGTAAAATTATCAATAATATAAATAAATTCTATTATTTTCTTGAAAACCCCGTTGAAAAGGCGATTGAATCGGAGATAAGGTTGCTTTCCCATGACAGGGAAATGGCAAGACCTTTGGATAATCTTATTAAATATATACTGCATCTTGCAATAAAAATGCGTGCAACGGACATTCATTTCAGGCCAATGGACCAAACCCTGAATATAGGGTTTCGAATTGATGGTGTTATGCAGTCAGTTCTTGCCTTTCCTTCCTCCATTGCAAGATTGATATCAACTCTGAAAATGAAATCCGATATGGATATAGCGGAACAGAGGATTCCCCAGGACGGACGTTTTTCTGCATCGGTTTTAAGCAATAGATATAATTTCAGGGTATCCACTGAGGTCTCTCCCTATGGTGAGAATCTGGTGCTCAGGGTTTTGCCTGTGGGCAGGGCTTTTATGGGATTGAATGACCTTGGCTTTTTTGACAGGGATATCAAGAAAATTAAAAAGATATTTAATGAACCCTTTGGTATCATTCTATTGACAGGTCCAACTGGATCAGGGAAGTCCACCACTCTGTATTCAGGAATAAGGGGACTTAATCTTCTTGAAAAGAATGTTTTAACAATTGAAGATCCGATTGAAATAAAGATGCCTTTATTAAGGCAGACCCAGGTGAATGAAAAAGCAGGATATACATTTTCATCCGCCATCAGACATTTTTTAAGACATGATCCCGATGTCATTCTCATTGGGGAAATAAGGGATTCTGAAACTGCACAAACCGCAATAACAGCTTCCAGTACAGGCCACCTTGTTTTATCCACTCTTCACACAAACAGTGCCATCGGTACCATACCACGCCTCCGTGATCTTGGAATTAAATCTTATATGATTTCAGATTCACTTATCGGGGTTGTAAGCCAGAGGCTGGTGCGGAAAATATGCAGGTCCTGTAAAAAAGCATATTCACCTGAAAAATGGGAACTTGACTATTTGAAAGACCCTGCCATTAAAAAATTATACCGGGGTACAGGCTGTGATCTCTGCAATGGTTCAGGATATTTCGGCCGAACACTTGTTTATGAATTACTCACAGTTGATAAAGAACTCTCTTTGATGATTGATGCTGAAAAACCCATTAAAGATATTCATGCAATTGCCCTTAAAAAAGGGTTCAGGGATATATTTGATATTACCGTTGAAAAAATAAAACTCGGTATAACAACCGTGGAAGAGGCTCTACGTGTTATTGGTGATATGGAATAGCAAAAATTTAAAAAAGAAGCTTTTTTATGAATCATTTCAGATATAAAATAATGACACCTTCGGGAGATGTGGAATCGGGAATTATAAATCTACCCTACGAAGATCTGTTTTCTGTAATTTCGTTTCTTGAATCCAATGATCACTCCATTGTTATTCATGTTAAAAAACTTGGTTTTTTTTCCTCTTTTTTCTTTGTATTTTTAAAAACATGCCTGACCGGAAAAATAAAGCGTAAATTTATTGCAGAGTGGCTCAATAATATTTCAATGATGCTGAAAGCAGGGATGCCGCTGGTTACCACTCTTGAGGAATCCGTTGCAGGATCGGAACGATCTTATTTTAAAAAAAATGTCCATGATATGATATTGGGAATTCAAAGGGGCAGTAGTTTTTCCGGTGTTATTGAGCAGAAAAGCAATTTATTCCCCAAAACTGTTATTTACCTCATCAGGATAGGCGAGGAGTCCGGCTCCCTTGATGAAAGGCTGAAAGAGGCTGCTGAGCATTTAAATAGAATACAAACCATTGTCAATGACACAAAACAGGCACTCTTATACCCATGTTTTGTTTTTGTTACCATGGGAGGAGCAATGATCTTCTGGTTTTACTATGTTGTACCTAAGATTGTAGCTCTCTTCAGTGACATGGATGTAACTCTTCCACAATTAACTTTAATCATAATAGGGATTTCAAATTTCATTCAGGCTTATATCCTTGAAATAATTGCGTACGGTTTTCTTTTTATTGTGATAATTGTAATTTTATATAAAAAAAACAGAAAATTCAGAAAATTTATGGATACTGTTTTTCTGAAACTCCCCATTGCAGGAGAACTTATCAGAATATCAAATCTGGCATTTATCACTGAATACTTTGCCCTGCTGATCAACGCGGGCATTGATATTATTCAATCCGTTAAAATTCTTGAGGAATCCATTTCAAATGAAGTTTTCAGGGACAGGATGACAGAAATCAAAAACAGTCTTGCTGCGGGAACATCCATTGCAGAATCATTTAAAAAAGCTGTGGTCTTCCCTGGGTTTGTCTGCAGAATGATCGGCATTGGCGAGATAAGCGGAACTCTGCCTGAACAGCTTTATTATGCTGCAGAAGACTATAAATCAAAGCTTGCCATAATGGTGGCAAGCCTTGGAAAAACTCTGGAGCCTGTCGTTCTGGTTCTTGCAGGAGCTGTGTTTGCAGTAATTATGGCAGGTTTATTTCTTCCCATCTACGATCTTGTGGGACGCGTCAGTTCCATGTGATTTTTTTTATTGCCTTTATTAATTGATTATGCTTTTCAATTTATCTCGGCACTGAGCACTGTTGCCGCTTTGGATCGTACAAGATCATCATAATTGCCGGCCTGAATCTCGTTATCGGAATTAAAGACGGGATTCGATGCGTCTGCCTGACCGTTACAAAGGTCAAAAAAACCATTAACTCCATCAAGATCCTTTGGACCTCCACTTGCAATTACAAATGCCTGGTCAGGAGTTATATCACTGCAGTTTCCACCAACACCAATTGTATGAACTATGGCTGTATCGGATGTTCCGCCTGCATTTCCAAGGGCTGTTTGAAAATTTTGCCGTGCAGTTTTATGGACAGGCGGAGTACCGATATCTGTAGCGATGAAATGATAAGTCAAATTTGTATTTCCACCTCCTGATTTACCATAAACAGCATATTTGATTTTATGTCCCCACGCATCATCCCCGGATGAAAGCCCGAGGGTCTTATATGGCAGGGTTCCGAAATATACATTATTGTTTTCAACTCCGTCATTATCTGAATCTGCAAATGGCAGCCTGGAGTTCGCAATGGCATAACCTAACAGTGCATAATCATATTTTTCAAGCAGAGCCCTGGTCTCCTTTGCTTTTGCAGTCTTCAGAATAGATGGCAGTACAGTCATTATAGTTGAAAGAATTATACCTGCAATAATCATCACCATGGCCATCTCAATAAGAGTAAAGCCGGACATTTTACTTTTAATGTCAGATTCAGACCGCTGAAAAATCATCTTAACTGCTTTTTCATTTTTATCAGGGTACATTTTTACAAAATAATTTTTTTGTTAATTTTTGTTAATAAAAGAATACAAAGATTAAGCCGCTTATCTTTTTATTACTATGATTTACAAAGATGAATGTCAAGAAATTATCATAGTTCATAAGGCTCTTACTTTTCTCAGAGTCAATCTAAGTATCATATTAAGTTCTCCCCCCTTTATTTCTTGATATTGATTTTTACTTATGTTAGCTTGCAAAAAGTAGATATCTGAATGAAATTATATGCTTTTTTGCCAATCTGCCACGCGTTGTGCCAAAGGCCGGATGTGTAATTCTGCGTTGCGCAAACTAGTGCATAGTCTATTTATACTTTTGTAGTCCATCTATATTTTTGTTTGTGTGCCTTGATTATGGACAAAAATCAAGGCGCAATACTGTAAAGTTTATTTCGTCACAACTCCTAAGGAGAATTTTTATGTTACAGTCCGTGAAGGAAAAACTATTTGAAATTGACAGCAAAAAATTAGAGCTTGATTCTCTGCAGAAAAAATTTGTTATTGAATGCAAGAGATTTGCTGCAAGGATAATTGAAGGAAAAATTCGTTCTGCAATATCGTTAAATCATGAAAAAGCCATGGAACTGGGGGAAAAAGGTCTTAAACCTGTTAAAAAACAGGTGAATGAAATCATAGATAATATTTCGGATTCCGTTGAAGAAATAATAAATAATGAAGAATTATGGCTTCACAGCAGAGAAGAACTCAGCACAGATAATTTTCCCCGGGGGCAATATACCATGAAAGGCAGGCATGGGCCTGAGATTCTGGAAAAGGCTGTGAGAAAACTTTTGTCTCCTGCTGGGAAAATATTATTACAATATAACCTGGATACCTGTGAAAACTGGCAGGAAGA
This sequence comes from Desulfobacteraceae bacterium, assembly GCA_015493575.1. GTDB lineage: Bacteria > Desulfobacterota > Desulfobacteria > Desulfobacterales > Desulfobacteraceae > WGCX01. Next base: position 6,482 of record WGCX01000187.1, read on the forward strand.
AACCGATTACATTTATTATCGCCATGACATAGACTGGAGCTATGAGATGAAACAATGTATGGACCAATATAAAAAGCGGTTCGACGAATTATACGCTCTGGTAAAGGGATATGAACTTCTATCCATGGAAACCCGGGAAAATGATGCACTGGAACTATGGGACAGCCTTTAATCTAAAACGAGTGATACCCCGCAATCCATGTGCCTGCCTCAATTTTTTATCAGGAACCGTCTTTTATTCATCCTTATCATTGACAAATTTTACAAAAAAAATTGTATTACCAAGCAGTTCGACTCTGAATTTCAGGACCGGGTTCAGGACTTTGGATCCTGCTGTTCTGTAATCTATACTCCTGGCAAAATCCCGGCCTGCTCAAGGCTTTTCATCTTGGGACCATTTTCTGTCCACATCCGGCAGGAATCAATTAAGAATTTTTTTTCAGCAAAACTGTCAATATCCTTTGGAACAGGAGCGATGTTTCTTCTTTTCTGAGTAAGCCATCCCTGGACAATTTCCTGTGCCATGGCAATAATCAGATTGCAAAGATGTGTACAGCCCGTTTTCCCGCCTGTCAGTCTTCTAACTATTCCGGTAAATCCCGATTTAATTTCAAGCCCCTTTAATTTCTCAACATTATCAAGGGTTGTATGGCACTGCGACAGAGGGACATGAAGCATTGCGGCCTGGACATCTTCTATCATCAGGGGATCGGATCTTATCATCATTTTTACGTCCATGTGATGAATTATGCCGGGCTCAAGAACGTCTCCGGTCACATCAAACACCCTGATATATCTCTGATCCTTTAAAATTCCGTGCACGATCACACTTGATTCCGAAAACGGATATGTGGCAAGCTTTATATCCCGTGTATGTATTTTTGATTTGTTTTCTATTATTTTATTAAGCATAAGGACAGTGTATAAACTTTTATCTGCTGCAAATCAAGAGGTGCAGAATATTTACAATGTATGAGTCCTTTTTTCCTGCTGAAAAGATTTGCCTGTGTCCCGGATGTTGCAAATACAGCTTTTTCCATTCCCATCATATCTGCCGCCATGGCTTCGAGGGAATTCACACACGGATCTTCTCCATAGACATCGTCTCCCACCTCAGCTTCCGCAATAACTTTGCGCATGGCATTTGTGGGCTTTGTTATTGTATCACTTCTAAGATCAATCAATTTTATTTACTCCCGTAAATTTTTTTTAAAATAAGAGTTGGCTGTCTCGTAAAAAATCAAAAATGCTAAAACTGCTATTAATAATTTCAATATGTTACAGCTTAAGAAATATCAAAATCGGACTTTTTACAGGTTCATCAAGAGTTGGCTGCACGCCTTTGGCCCAATATTGGTCAGAATCTTTGGTTCCTATAGGCAGTCTGAAAGTCTTTTTGATCTGCCTCATGGCAGTTTATACATAATTTATGCATGATGTAAATATCATTATGGAATATTATCAGGAGAATATAAAATTTATATTGAAGACCTCTCCTCAATGATGATATAAATAACAGTTTTAAATCTCAATCTATTTTGAATTTAAAAATTTAAAACTTTACGGTAAAAGCATACGAATGCTATTGGTGAAGGCCAGAATAGACGAATATGGAATGCTGGCCGGACACTTACACAGAGTTTATATCTCATAAGGATAAAAGTGAGAACCATTTATAAAAATTATGTGGTTGAAAAAAGCAGAATAGGCTTTTTAAAATTTATTTTTGAAGCCCATGATGGGCTTGCGGTTATTACAACCCTTGATGCAAAAAAAGGACTGGTAAGATTTGCCATTGCACCGGGCTGTGTTAATGAAACCCGCACCATATTGAATGATCTGAAAAAGGATATTTCTATCAATGAAGTTTAAAGGCTTTGCCTATATATACACAATCGGGTGTCAGATGAACACCTATGATTCTGAAAAATTATTTTCCATTTTAAGAAGATCCGGCTATAACAAAACAGAGTCCTTTGACAAAGCCGATATTGTTATATGCAACACCTGCTCGGTAAGGGAAAAAGCCCAGGAAAAGGCTTTCAGTTTTCTTGGAAGAATTACGGAGAAAAAGAGGAAAAAACCCCATCTCATATCAATAATGGCAGGCTGCGTTGCCCAGCAGGAAGGAGATGCTGTTTTTAAACGCATCCCATCTTTAGATATTGTTCTTGGAACCCAGGCATTTGAAAGACTTGAACTGCACATCAAATCAATTCAAAACGGGAAATCCCATATAACGGACATTGATACAAGCAGCTCAATATATGAATCCATGCCTGATTTTAAATGCCTTGACAAAAATAAGGTATCAAGGTTTGTTACCATTATGCAGGGATGTGATAATTTCTGCACCTATTGCATTGTACCCTATGTCAGGGGCAGGGAGAGAAGCAGGTCTCCTGAAAGCATCGTCAAAGAGATAAGCATACTTGCCGATTCAGGTGTAAAGGAGGTAACTTTACTTGGTCAGAATGTTAATTCATACGGTAAAAAAGAAAAGATCTGCTCTTTTCCTGAACTGCTCTCAAAAATAGCTCTAATTGACGGTATAAAAAGAATACGGTTTGCCACTTCCCATCCAAAGGATCTTTCAGACGAACTGATTTACGCCATGAAAGACCTTGACAAGGTGTGCAATCATCTCCATCTTCCTGTTCAGTCAGGTTCCAATAAAATTTTAAAAAAAATGAGCCGTGGTTATACAAGGGAGAACTACATTGAAAGAATATCAAAATTAAGGGAGAACTGCCCCGGTGTTGCACTTTCTTCTGACATGATTGTGGGATTTCCAGGGGAGACAGAAGATGATTTCAATGAAACCCTGTCCATTGTGAAACAGGTTGAATTTGACGGACTTTTTGCCTTTGCCTATTCGGATCGCCCCAATGCCCCTGCGGTAAAATTTTCCGGAAAGATTGGAGAAACGGAGAAAATGGCAAGGCTGAATAAACTTTTAGCTCTTCAGGAATCGTATACTGAAAAGAAAAATC
>WGCX01000188.1 GCA_015493575.1 Desulfobacteraceae bacterium
GTTGAGCCTGTGGTTCAAGATGAAGTTGAACCAGGAGCTGATGAGAAAGAACAGGAAGAATTTAATGATGATCCTGACATGGAACACAAAGAATAATTAGTTAAGATTTAATTTTTGATAAATGAAGCCCTGATTCTTAAAAAAATTAACAGGAGTTTCTTTATTAACAAAAAGAGTTCATTTTTGATAAAGTAACTGATGCTCTTTTTATGTTCGTTAAGAGGCATAGTAACGCAGTTCAGATCTGCCTCATGGCAGTTATAAAAAAACATTTGGGGGAATATATGGCAAAAATCAGAGTATATGAGCTGGCCAAAAAGCTGAATATGACAAATAAAGTATTGCTTTCAAAGCTTAAGGCTATGAACATAGATGTGAAAAGCCATATGAGTTCTTTGGAAGATGAAATTGTTGTTCAAATTAAGAAAAACCTGTTTGGAAAGAAAAAAATTAAATCAGATATCAGGGTTAAGTCATCAGTAATCCGCAGACGTAAACCCAAGAAATCTTTACCTGTTTCAGATGTGCCTGAAAATGAGCAGGAGAAAGTTCTGCCCGTGGATAAAGAGGAGGCACCATCGGATGCAATTGATTCAGATGCAATTGATGTTGAGAAAGATTCAAAAATTTTAAAAACAGTTTCCGGGGATAAACCTGGTAAAGAGGAGAAAAAACAGATTTTAAGTAAAGCCAGTGAAAAAGTAAAGAAAAAATCTGTCAAATCCGGAACTATCGGTGCTGTTTCAGGAAAAAAAGCTGATGGAACTGCAAAGAGTTCAGAATCTTTAAAGCCTGCAAAAAAACATGTAAAATCAGTTGAATCTGCAAAGATTATTAAGCCGGCAGCAAGCCTCCAGCCTGATAAACCCGTTAAGCCCGTTAAGCCCGTGAAAAAAAAGACCCGGCATGAGCATGAAGTTATGGGGGATAAAAGCAAAATTGAATCTGTGTCTTCTGTGAAACCTGTACAATCTGTAAAAACAGAAAAATCAGTTCCAACAGGAATAAAGGAAAAAGGACAAGAGGGTCTTGGGAAAAAGGATGATCATAAAATAAAAACCAAAACAGCAATAAAAAAAGAAACCCAAAAAGAAACCCAACAAGAAACAGAGAAAGAGACTGCAAAAGATATTGGGAACAGGGATATTGAACCGGAGCGTATAGAAGCTGAATTAAATGCTGACAAAGCTGATATTAAAAAGCTTCATGTGAAAAGTAAAGACAGGGATGAAACCGGAGCTTCAAAAGAAACCGATTCTCTATTGGAAGCTGAAGGAAAAGCTGATTCACCTGAAGTGACTTGTGACCCAAAAAAACATGATTCAGAGGTAAAAAAGAAGAGGCGCAGAAAAAAGAAGACTATAAAAAAATCAACACCTGCCAAAATCATAAGAATGGCTGTACCGATTCCTGTGGATTCCACAAAGGAAAAGGATAAGCATGGATTAAAAGGGAAACGTCCCAGGCCCAAAAGAGTTGTTGACAAGCCGGCAAAATCTTCTGGAAAACCAGCATATAAAAAATCAGGCAAGGGGAAAATTGATGTTCAGCCTGGTTCCATACCTGTAACCGTGCCGCCATCTGAACCAAAGGTTACGAGAAAAAAAGATAAAAAGAAAAAAGATTATGGCAATGTTCCCGGTGAAGAGTTTACAAGTAAGAAAAAAAGACTGAAAAAGAGAAAATCCATAGTTGAAGGTAAAGACCTCTATGAAAGTAAACGTGGAAGAAAAAGAGGTCGTAAAAAAGATTCCAGAGGGAAAAAGAGCAAGATTTTAAGTACAACTATTACAACTCCAAAGGCAATAAAACGGCGTATTAAAATTGATGAAACCATAGAACTTTCGGAATTTGCCAAAAGAATGGGTATCAAGGCCAATGAGATGATTCAGAAACTCATGACCCTTGGAGTTATGGTTACATTGAATCAGACAATCGATTTTGATACAGCAACCCTTGTTGCGTCGGAATTTGGATTTGAAGTTGAAAAAGCTTCCTTTGAAGAAGATATCCTGATACATGCCCATGATACGGAAAATGATGCAGGAACACAGATCACAAGGCCTCCTGTTGTGACCATCATGGGACACGTTGATCACGGCAAAACATCCCTTCTTGATGTGATAAGAAAATCAAAAATAACCACTGGTGAAGCAGGCGGGATTACCCAGCATATAGGGGCATATAATGTTAAAACAGAAAATGGAACAATTACTTTTCTTGATACACCAGGCCATGCTGCATTTACATCCATGAGGGCAAGGGGTGCCCAGGTCACGGATATTGTTGTGCTTGTTGTTGCAGCCGATGACGGTGTGATGCCCCAGACCATTGAAGCCATAAACCACTCCAGGGATGCAGGTGTGCCCGTTGTAGTTGCAATAAATAAAATGGATAAACCTGATGCCGATCCCGACAGGGTTACACGTGAGTTATCGGAACATGGGCTTGTTTCAGAGGACTGGGGCGGAGATGTGATCTTTGTCAAAGTTTCGGCAAAGGCTGAAACGGGAATCGATACTCTTCTTGAGATGGTTCTTTTACAGTCTGAAGTGCTGGAATTAAAGGCAAATCCTGACAGACTTGCAAAGGGACATGTTGTTGAGGCGCGCCTTGATGCAGGCCGCGGTCCCATTGCAACTATCCTTGTTGAGCAGGGCACTTTAAAGGCAGGCCAGCCCGTTGTGTGCGGACTGCATGCCGGTAAAATCAGAATAATGATCGATGATACGGGAACCAGCATAAAGGAAGCAGGGCCCAGTACTCCCGTTGAGATTATCGGTTTAAGCGGAGTGCCTGAAGCAGGTGATGAATTTGTGGCCCTTGATTCTGAAAAGGACGCAAAACAGATAAGTCTTCACAGAATGCAGAAGCAGCGTTCAAAGGAGCTTGCAAAGAAAAGCCGTGCAAACCTTGAAAAACTTTTTGCAAGTATGGGTACTGATCAGGCAAAGGAATTAAACCTTATCATAAAGGCCGATGTCAACGGTTCCATTGAAGCGCTTAACGATTCTCTTATGAAACTTGCAAAGGATGAGGTGACAATAAATATTGTTCATTCCGGGACAGGAACAATAAATGAATCCGATATTTCTCTTGCCGTTGTTTCCCATGCAATTATCATTGGGTTTAACGTCAGACCGGGATCAAATGTCCGTGAAATGGCAAAAAAAGAAAATGTGGATATGCGTTTTTATGACATCATTTACAATGTTATAAATGATATTAAAGCTGCCATTAACGGGCTTATGCCGTCAACCTTTCATGAAATCATCATTGGAACTGCGGAAGTGCGTGATACTTTTGTTATCCCCAATAAAGGTACAATTGCAGGCTCATTTGTGGTTGATGGAAAAGTTGTCAGGGGTGAAAAAATACGTCTGTTAAGGGACGGGGTTGTAAAATGCGACAGTGTTTTATCTTCCTTAAGGCGTTTTAAAGATGATGTCAAGGAGGTTGCTCAAGGGTATGAATGCGGTATCAGCCTTGAGAAATACAACGATATAAAAATCGGTGATGTTTTTGAATGTTACAAAATGGAAGAGAGAAGACCTGAAATGGAGCCTGTAAAAGAATGAAACCCTATGCAAGGGCAGAAAGGGTTGGGATAAGAATCCAGGCTGTTCTTTCTGACCTGTTGAGAAAAAATGTGCAGGACCCAAGACTTGAAATGGCAACGATCAGCAGTGTCAGGGTCAGTTCCGATCTAAGGGTTGCCAATATATATTTTTCTGTTTTCGGAGATGATCTTAGAGTCGCAAAAGCTGTTAAGGGGTTTGCAAGCTCCCGTGGATTCATTAAAAAACGCCTTGCTGCAAAATTGGGGTTGAGATACATGCCTGATTTGAAATTCATCCATGATACCTCCTTTGACAGGGGAGCTGAAATAGATATTCTCCTTAGATCCATTGCAAAATGACAAAAGAAAACGGCGTTATCGTAATTGACAAGCCAGCAGGAATATCTTCCGCAAAAGTAGTTGCCCGGGTCAAAAAGACTCTTGGTGTAAAAAAAGCAGGTCATGCAGGTACCCTTGATCCCTTTGCAACGGGACTGCTTGTCTGCGGTATTAACAAAGGTACAAAACTTTCAAGGTTTCTACTTGGAGGGGAAAAAAAATATACCGGAATAGTTCATCTTGGTTTTGAAACCGATACCCTTGATCCCACGGGAGCTGTTGTAAGACAGACCCACCGGAAAGTCCTTGATTCTCTTTCAGAAGATATGATTTTAAAGACTGTTGCAGGTTTTAAGGGAATTCAGCAGCAGCAGCCCCCTGTATATTCTGCCCTGAAACATAAGGGCCAGCCCCTTTACAGGCTTGCAAGGCAGGGGAAGATCGTGACCAAGCCCCCACGGGAAATAGAGATCATAAGTATTGCAGTTAAAAAAATAGATCTTCCATCTGTCACCATTGATGTTCATTGTTCCTCAGGCACATATATCAGAAGTCTTGCCCGTGATATCGGTGAAAAACTCGGTTGTGCAGGACATCTGTCCTCACTTGTCAGGACATATGCCTGCGGATTTTCAATGGAAAATTCCATATCACTGACTGAACTTGAAAATATGGATAAAGACTCAGCATTTAAATATGTTGTTTCTCTTTCTGAATCTCTGTCCTTTATGCCCGTTGTTTCTGTGTGTGATAAAACAATTGACAAGATAAAATTCGGTCAGAGAATAGGTGCAGGAGATGAGGCGGCCCTCTGCTCAGATTCCGTAACCGTTCACAGTCAATTTGCAAATTGTAAGCGTTTACAAGAGTCCTTTGTCAGGATTGTTGATAAAAACGGCGAACTTGCAGCTGTGGTGGAATATGATAAAAATTTTAACAGATATAATTATTGTTGTGTTTTTATATCTTAACTGTTAGTAGAAATAGTAAATCATATCAATGCTGGTGATTGACATGAATTTTTGGTTTTGTTGGCTTTTCGGCTGTCTGGATGGAATATTGGATGGCCGGTCATTCATGGTTTTGAATGAGAAAAAATGCTTAAGAATTTATTTATTCCAGGAAAAAGGAGTTAAAAAAGTGGTTTTACAGGCTGAAAGTAAAGAAGAAATGATTGAAAAATTCAAGCTTCATGATGGTGATACAGGATCACCTGAAGTGCAGGTGGCGATCCTGACATACCGGATTTCTTATTTAACCGAGCATCTTAAGATACACAAAAAAGATCATCATTCAAGAAGGGGTCTTCTTATTCTTGTGGGAAGGAGGCGCAGTCTTCTTGATTATTTAAAGAAAAAAGATGTAATCAGATACCGTTCTCTTATTGAAAAATTAGGTTTAAGAAGATAAAAGTAATTGGCTGATTAGATTTTAATGTGACCGGCATCTGTTTTTGTACAGTTGCCGGTTTTTTTATTAACGGCGGTTTTTTTGTTTTTCATCTTCATTTAATTTAAATAAGTTCGCATATGCAGCATAAAAATCGAATTTTTATGCTGGAGGTGTGGATTTATTTGCGTCAAAGATGATTGCAGCCGCCTTTTAACAGGAGGTTTTTATGGAAAAAGTTATTACAACTCAACTAAATGGAATTGATTTTACAATCAGTTCGGGCAAAATTGCCAAACAGGCTTCAGGTGCTGTTGTTGTACAGCATGGAGAAACAATTGTTCTTGTAACTGCCGTATCTTCAAAGGAACCAAAGGAAAACATCAGTTTTCTTCCCCTATCCGTTGAATATCAGGAAAAAATATACGCTGCAGGAAGAATTCCGGGAAATTATTTCAGGCGCGAGATCGGACGTCCAAGTGAAAGAGAGACCCTGACATGCCGTCTTATTGACAGGCCCATCAGGCCTCTTTTTGAGAAAGGGTATGCATATGAGACCCAGGTGATTGCAACTGTACTTTCAACGGATAAAGAAAATGATCCTGATATGCTTGCCATGGTGGGAGCTTCTGCAGCCCTTGAAATATCTGATATCCCATTTGCAGGCCCCATTGCAGGGGTAAGGGTTGGACGTATTGACGGAAAGTTCATTGCCAATCCAACAGTTGAACAGAGGGGAAAAAGTGATATTGATATTGTGGTCGCCGGTTCCAAAACCGGGGTTGTCATGGTTGAAGGCGGAGCTGATATTGTTTCGGAAGAGGATATGATTGATGCTATATTTTTCGGCCACGAGAGTCTGCAGCCACTTATAGATATCCAGCAGGAATTAAAACAGGCCGTTGGAAAAGAAAAAAGGGTTATTGCCCCCCCAGAGACGGATGAAGAACTTTTCAATAAAGTTAAAGAACTTGCGGAAGAAAAAATTCATACAGCCGTGCAGGTAAAAGATAAGATCGGGCGCAACAACTCTCTGTCCATTGTCAGGGATGAACTGATTGCAGATCTGGGTGAGGATTTTCAGGAAAGAACCGGTGAAGTAAAATCCATTTTTAAAGATCTTGTAAAACAGGTCAGCAGGGATATTGTTCTTAAGGAAGATAAAAGAATAGACGGCCGGGCATTTGATGAGGTCAGACATATTGCATGTGAAACAGGGATTTTACCCCGTCCCCATGGAAGCGCTCTTTTTACCAGGGGAGAAACCCAGGTGTTAGGTGTTTTAACCCTTGGTTCAGGCCCGGATGAGCAGAGGATCGAAACCCTGAACGGAGATACAACAAGAAAGTTCATGCTGCACTATAATTTCCCGCCTTTTTCCGTTGGGGAGTGTCGTCGTCCCGGAGGCCCGAGCCGCAGGGATATCGGTCATGGACACCTTGCTGGCCGTGCCCTTGAAAGGGTTTTGCCGGACACCGAAGATTTTGAATACACCATACGTCTTGTCAGTGAGGTCATGGAATCCAATGGAAGTTCATCAATGGGAACTATATGTTCCGGAATCCTTGCTTTAATGGACGGCGGAGTTCCCATTAAAGCCCCGGTCTCGGGAATTGCCATGGGTCTTGTAAAAGACGATGAAAAAACCGTAATCCTCACTGATATCCTTGGAGATGAGGATCATTTCGGTGATATGGATTTCAAGGTGGCAGGCACGGAAGATGGTATTACAGCCCTGCAGATGGATATCAAAATAAGGGAACTGTCCCGTGATATAATGGAAAAGGCCCTTAAACAGGCAAAAAAAGGCCGCCATCATATTCTCAATATCATGCTTGAAACTTTGAAGGACCCCCGCAAAGCCATGTCTCCATATGCACCAAAGATCATCTGTATAAAGATAAATCCCGATAAAATAAGGGATATTATCGGCCCTGGAGGAAAGATGATCAGATCCATACAGGCCGACACCAATACAAATATAGAAGTTGATGATACAGGCCTTGTAAAAATTGCAGCAGAAAACCAGGAAGATGGAGAAGCTGCTGCAAAAATTGTTTCCGATATCGGACTTGATCCTGAGATCGGAGCTGTTTATCAGGGTGAGGTAGTTAAAATCATGGATTTCGGTGCCTTTGTAAGAATTAAGACCGGTACTGACGGACTTGTTCATATTTCCGAGCTTGCCAATCACAGGGTTAAAAAAGTGACTGACGTTGTAAAGGAAGGGGAAATCATAAAGGTAAAGGTGCTTGATATCACAAGGGACGGAAAGATCAGGCTGAGTCTCAAGGCTGTTGAGGAAGAATAGAATAAACCATTACACAGCCAATCTGTCAATTTCTTGCAAAAACGGTCGTAATATACCTTGAATAACAATATAAAAAACAATAATTGCCGCGGTCTTTCAATCTGCCCCCTGGCAAGCGGGAGCCGCGGTAATTCAGTTTTTGTTTCAGCAGGCGGGGTTTCCATCCTTGTGGATGCAGGCCTTTCAGGTGTAGAGCTTGAAAGAAGAATGTCATCAAGGAAAATTTCACCGGATTCAATTTCCGCCATTGTTATAACACATGAGCATACTGACCATGTCAAAGGAGCGGGGATATTGAGCCGACGCTATCATATCCCCCTTTATATCAATGAGAAAACATGTATTGGGGCAGAAAAAAAGATAGGGAAAGTTGATCAGCTTGAGTATTTTAACTGCGGAACAACTTTTCAGATCGGTGATATAAAATTTGATCCTTTTTCAATTTCCCATGATGCCCTTGATCCTTCAGGCATGACCCTTGAGTACAGGAATGTAAAAATTGGAATAGCAACGGATATGGGTGTGGTCACAGCCCTTGTTAAAGAGCATCTCAAAGGGTGCAATCTTTTGTATATCGAGGCTAACCATGACTATGAAATGCTGATGAACGGATCCTATCCATGGCATTTAAAACAGAGGATAAAGGGAAGAAAAGGGCATCTGTCCAATCAGGATGCAGCAGACATGCTTGAAGAAATCAAAAGTGATTCCCTGAATCACGTGATCCTTGCCCATTTGAGTGAAGAGAATAATACTCCTGAAAAGGCTTTTAATACAGTCAATGAAACAATTGGCAGCTCGTCGGGCATACTGCTCTCCGTTGCCATGCCCCATATTCCAGGTGAGATGATTGAGCTTTAAACGATAGTCTTTCAGATCATTACCTTATTTCAGAATTTGGCATAAGGCCGGAAGGCTAAAGGCTCATCCGTTGTACGTCGGCGACTGATAACACAGTAAAATTACATAACATAGAAAAACTCTATATGGTCATTTTGTTAGCTATTAAAGTAATGAATTTTGAGCATTGGTAAAAAAATGAAATATAAAATTGAATTTAAACCAAGAGCTTTGAAAGATTGCAGAAAAATTCCAAAACCCCAAGTGACACATATTTTTGAGCAAATTGAAACTATGTCAGACGATCTTAAGGGAAAGGTAAAACATCTAACAAATTTTACTCCGGAGTATCGGCTAAGAGTTGGCGATTACAGAATACTTTTTGAAATAGAAGAAGAACGATTAATTATTTATCGGATTCGTCACCGTAAAGAGGCCTATAAATAAAGGGGATACTTTATGATTTCAATAAACCCACAAATACTTGAAAAAAATGGGAAAAAAGAGTTTGCGATTCTTACATACGCAGACTTTTTGAAATTACAGGAAGAACTTGCGTGCTATGAAGACCTCCGAATTCTGAGGGAGGCAAAAAAAAAAGAAGAAGATGCTCCCTCAGTTAGCCTTGAAGAAGCCAGAACCATATTAAATATAGAATAGCGAATTAGGCGCATTAGATGGACTGGGCAAAGCATTGCCGTTTTTGAAAGTCGGTATTTAATCGGTAGTTTAGGATCGAAAATTTTATAAGTTGAACGAAATTGCTTGTCTTTCGGCCCATCTACTTCGTTGCATCAAAGGCCGAATACGTTTAGTATGCAACCTTTAATGCGCCTTGTACATGGGGTAAGAATTCTGCGCTATTTCTGTTCAACTTATTTCATCTCCGATCCTAAGCCTGGTTGTTGTCCTTTATCAATAATCCAACATAGTAATGTCCTTTTCCCGCGGTTTCTTTACCGGGGACGTATGTGATATGCTTAATTTCTGTCCTCATTTTTTTATGGGGATGATCAGGGTTTACCGGGCAGTATTTTATGTCAATTACAGATCCGGTCTGCAGATGGTGCAGGATTTCAGACTTTTCACTGACCAGTACGCACATACCGGATTCCGAAATATTCCGCAGTTTGAACTGGTAGCACAGGGATGTCTGATCATTGGCTGTTACTGTAATTTCCACACTGTAAAAAATATCAAGATAGTTTCTCGGAGAAGTCCTTTTCTCCATAAAATTGCTTTGTTTTGAATTGTTCTTCATGATGTTTTTTTCCAGGACAGTGTATCCATTGTAACAAGGTCATAATTACGGCTGCCAATTCCGATCTGCTCTGCGTAATCCAATTGCATTGACCAGTCAACATCGGGGTAGAGGCCTTTAAATTTATCTTCCCCCTTTTTTCTGTTCTTTTTAAGGCAGGATTCCGGAAGGGCCTGCTCAGCATTGACAAGATCCACCGAGGCCTGGTCAATGGCAACGGGATCAATGGATGCAAGAATGCCTATATCCCTTACAATTGGTGAATCATTATAGGGAAGACAGTCGCAGGCAGGCGATATGTTTGTAATAAAATTAATAAAAAATATCTTTCCATGCTTATCCTTTATCACACCCTTCACATATTCCATCATTTTTTCAAGAAATACGGGAATGGTCTGATTCCATACAATGTTAACCGCATGAAATGTGCACCGGATTATACATTCTCCGCATCCAATGCACAGTTCAGGGTTGATCTGCGCCTTTTCATCCACAAGCTTTATGGCATTTGCCGGGCAGTGTTTAATACATTCCGAGCAACCCTGGCATTTTTTCTTTTTTATTTTCGGACTTACCGTGGAATGCTGATCAAGCTTGCCTTTTCTCGACGCGCATCCCATTCCGATATTTTTTAAGGCACCACCAAATCCTGACAGTTCGTGCCCCTTGAAATGGGCAACTCCGATCAGGGCGTCACTTGCTGCTATTTCAGCTCCGATATGGACATGGGTACAGTGTTTCTGGTTTACCTCAACTTCAACTTCGCTGTTTCCCCTGAGGCCATCTGCAATAATAATGGGGGCGTTGTCTGTACTTGAATAGGAAAATCCGTTTTCTATGGCTGTTTTAATGTGTGAAGGGGTGTCGCTTCTCGTGCCTGCATAAAGGGTGTTTGCATCGGTTAAAAATGGAACAGCCCCTGTCTCTCTGATTGTTTTAACTATTCTGCTTATGTAAAGCGGACGGATAAATGCTGCATTTCCCCTTTCTCCAAAATGAAGTTTTACGCCTGCAAGATCGTTTTTTGCAAGTATATTTTTTATTCCTGCCGTGTCAAGAAGTCTTGCAAGTTTATCAATCAGATTTTCCCTGGAGTTTGCCCTGAAATCGGTAAAATACACCTTGCTTTTCATTTTTTATCTCCTTTGACACATGATTTGCTGTGAGCATTTTTTTAGAAATCCATTAGAAATCCATTAGAAATCCAGGCAAGCCTTACCAGGCTCACTATCCACATGGCTGTAATATTACAATTCATTATACCGATATGCAACTCTTTTTCACTGAAAATCATGATGAAACAATTTTTGCCTTTAACCTGTATTTTTTCAGCATTTCAGAGGCATTTGTAAAATAAATACCTGAAACAACAAGCACAGCTCCAATGAATAATGATATGGTAATCTGTTCGTTAAGTATGAAAAAAGCAAGTATGATCGCACTGATGGGGACAAAATTGATAAATACACTTGCCTTGGTGGGGCCGATCTGATTGATGCCTTCATAGTACCAGAAAAAGCCGATGACCGTTCCAAAAAAACCAAGGTAAAAAAGGCTTGTCCAGTCCATTGCAGAATAGGAACCGATATGGGAAAAAATATCATTGTAAAGCGCAGGAATAAAAAGAAGCACTGCACCAATGACAGATGAATAACAGACCGATACGATGGGGGATAAATCATCCATAACCGCTCTGCCAATGAGTGTGTAACAGACCCAGCTCAAAACGCAGCCGCAGATTAAAATCTCTCCTTTTCCGAAGCTGTATCCCACAAAATCGGTTATCCTGCCATTTGATATGACAATGATCGCACCTGCAACAGACATGAGAATTCCGATGATTTTTATTAAATCAAGGTGCTCTTTAAAGAACAGGGCAGACAATAAACTGATGAAAATCGGGTTCATTGCAATGATCAGTGCTGCCCTGCCTGCATTGATATAGCGAAGGCCGGTTAAAAATAATATATTATAGGCAAATACACCTGTAAACCCCAAGAGAACAACAGGAAGGATCTGTTTCCTTTTGAGTTTTGGCAGTTTTCCTTCAATTTTTATTGTGATCATAATTAAAAAAAATGAAGCAATTGCAAAGCGTAAAAAAGATGCAGAACACGGATTAACCGTTTCCGATATCATCTTTCCGGCAATAAATGTTCCACCCCAGAAAATGGCGGTCAATAATAATTTAATATATATAAAAAGATTTTTATGCACAATTTTATCCTTATTTTTCATTATTTTGTCATGAATCCGTTCAAAAAATCAGAGATTTTCACAAAGAATTAAATCGTACCCTGGTATTACTCTGTTTCTAAATTTGGTGGGTGCCGGGTCAGAGCCAATCCGGATCCGCACCATGTCTGTTAAAAAAAACAGACTATCATTGACTATTTTTCTTAAAAAGTCTACCTTCTTTGTAATTTTTCTACATGAGTGTCATATAAAAAAGCCGGCCTGCAAAGACCGGATGACAATTGTGAAAAAGATAAATTCAATATCAAATAAAACAAATTTAAAACGGAGGAAATCATGATTTCAGAAAAACTTCAGGATGCGATTAATGATCAGATCAACAAGGAAATTTTTTCAGAATACTATTATTTGTCAATGGCAGCATATTTAAGCTCTCAAGGCCTTGCAGGATTTGAAAATTTCTTTCTTATCCAGGTTCAGGAAGAAAGATTTCATGCAATGAAAATGTACCATTTTTTAAATGAGCGGGGTGGACGCGTTATTTTATCCCAGATCGATACTCCTAAAACTGAATTTAAGTCTCCCCTTGAAGTGTTCGAACTTGCATATAAACATGAGCAGTTTGTGACAAAACTCATTAATGATTTAATGGATATTGCCATATCTGAAAATGATCATGCTGCAAAAAGTTTTCTTAACTGGTTTGTGGATGAACAGGTGGAAGAAGAGGCTTCAATGGAAGGTTTTGTTAACAAGCTGAAACTCATTGGCGGAAAGGGCAACGGCCTTTTGATGATCGATAAGGAACTTGGAGCAAGAACCTTTACCCCGCCTGCAAAATAAGATTTAAAGAGCCCATTTTTGACAAAGTGCAAATGCTCTTTTTATGCTTGTCAGAATCTTTGATTCTTTGAGGCGCTGTAACGCAGTTCAGCCCGGCCTCATGGCCGTTAAATTTATAGCAGTATTATGCTTGAAAAAACTGCCACGACAGAAGTTTGATCTATCCATGGCAGTTTTTTTATTTTGTGGAATAAATACTCTAATACTCGATTATCAAGTTTTTATCAGACATTAAAGGTTTGAGAGGGTCAGGCTTTCCTTATTGTCATTATCTTAACTTTTGAGATTAACATATATTTACTGTTTGATAACAACAAATAAGAAAAGCCTGACCCCCGTTTTGCAAAATTTTCAATTAAAAAACTTGATAATCGAGTAATAAATGCAGTTCTGCATTATATGTTGACAAAACGTAATAACCAAGAATATAGTGCTGCCCGATGATTTTGCATATGACCGCATCATTGCGGATATAAAAAATAGACAAAGGGATTTAGATTGAATACAATGAAAGATAAAAAAATTGCGGTTGTTGGACTTGGGTATGTGGGTTTGCCCCTTGCTGTTCATTTTGCACAAAAATATCAAACAACAGGATTTGATTTAAAGGAAAGTATAGTTAAAAATTGTGCAGTACATAAAGATCCTACAGGTGAAGTGTCAGAGGAAGATTTCAAGAAGGCTGTTCACTTTACGCCAACAACAGATCCTTCGTTAATGTCGGAAGCTGATTTTATAATTGTGGCTGTCCCAACCCCAATTGATAAAGCACGACGGCCGGATCTTTTTCCCGTGGAAAGTGCATCTGAAATCGTTGGCAAGGTAATGAAGAAGGGGGCAATTGTTGTTTTTGAGTCCACTGTGTATCCCGGAGTGACAGAGGATATCTGTGTGCCTATTTTAGAAAAACATTCCGGTTTTGAATGGAAAAAGGATTTTCATGTGGGCTATTCTCCTGAGAGGATTAATCCGGGGGATAAAGAGCACACCCTGACTAAGATTGTAAAGGTTGTATCAGGGGATGATAAAAAAACGCTTGATCGGGTGGCAGGTCTGTATAGTTCAATTATTGATGCAGGTGTTCACAGAACAGAGAATATTAAAGAAGCTGAAGCTGCCAAGGTCATTGAAAATACCCAGAGGGATCTGAATATCGCTTTAATGAATGAACTTTCCCTTATTTTTGACCGGCTGGGTATTGATACAAAAAATGTGTTAGAAGCTGCCGGTTCAAAATGGAATTTTTTAAAATTTGCTCCGGGTCTGGTGGGAGGGCACTGCATAGGCGTAGATCCCTATTATTTAACTTTCAAGGCCCAGAGTGAAGGCTACCATCCTGAGATTATCCTTGCAGGCAGGCGGATCAACGATAATATGGGGCATTTTATAGTTGAAAAAACACTTAAGATGATGATTAATGCAGATCTTAATATTAAAGGTTCAAGAATAGGGGTTTTAGGCCTTACATTTAAGGAGAACTGCCCCGATTTAAGGAATACAAAGGTTGTTGATATTATTGAGGAACTGCAGTCCTATGGGGTTGAGGTTGTTGTTCATGATGCAATGGCGGACCCTGAAGAAGCAGATAGATATTATGGAATTGAACTGTGTGAATGGGATCAATTTAAGGACCTTGATGCCATTATTCTTGCTGTTCCACATCGAAAATATAAAGAAATCATGCCTGATAATTTTGCAAAGATGCTTTGTAAAAGCGGATGCATAGTGGATGTTAAATCGGTCCTTGATGCAGATGCTTTAAAACAGGCCGGTATACGTTTCTGGAGATTATAGCTGCATGCCCGGCAGCATTTCTCCTGCCAGGGCTGCAAATCGTTCTGCATGGGTCGCGTCTATGACGGCAAGTTCTTTTATAATTTCCGGGATGGTTTTTTCAATTCCTTCTTTTCCAGGGCTTTTTGAGTAAAACTTATCTGCAAAACATATTATTTTTTCTTCAATACTTAAGGGGACCATGTTTCTGCAGGGCAGGGGAAGTGAATTTCTCCGTATGTTGTCTGCTGTGATTCCCGATCCTGTATGGCGTTCAGCAACAAGACCGTGTTCTGGAAAGCCGAGTTCATCTAAGAGTTGACGTCCAAGAAAACCGTGACATATATATGGAGATCTGCCAAAACATCCAATGGATGGTGCGTGGGTTAAAAAAATGCCTATGTCATGGAGCATGGCAGCTTCATGTACAAATTCTATAGATGATTTTTCAAGTCCGAGATTTTCTGCAATATCCAGACTTTTTTCTGCCACGCACCTGCCGTGCCTCAGTATAATCCCGTATGCTTTTGAACCCGGGCTGTAGAATTTATGGATTATTTTTTCAGGATCCATGCTGAATCCATTTTAAATTTTTCCAGAGAGAAGTACATCTTCAATGCAGGGATCAAGGTCACCGTCTAAAAATTTTTCCACATCTCCTGTTTCAAAGCCGGTTCTGTGATCTTTTATCATTCGGTATGGATGAAGCACATAGGATCGAATCTGGCTGCCCCATGCAATATCATCCTTTCCGTCATGTATGTCCTGCATCTTTTGATCCTGCTTGTCCTTTTCAATCTGGTAAAGCCTTGACTGGAGAACTTTCATGGCAATTTCTCTGTTTCTGTGCTGGGAAGATTCCTGCTGGCACTGGACAACAACACCCGATGGCAGATGGGTAATGCGAACAGCGCTGCTTGTTTTGTTTACATGCTGTCCGCCTGATCCACTTGCCCTGAAAACATCAACTCTCAGATCAGACTCCTCAATATTGACTTTTATTTCATCTTTCAGTTCAGGATAAACAAAAACAGAGGCAAAGGATGTCTGGCGTTTACCATTGGCGTTGAAAGGAGAGATCCTGACAAGACGGTGAACCCCTGATTCAACTTTCATAAATCCGTAGCAGTTTTCACCTGATGCAGTGAAAGTTACACTTTTAACCCCTGCTTCATCCCCTGGCTGGAGATCAATCACCTGGAATTTATAGCCCTTTTTATCAATCCATCTTGAATACATCCTGAACAGCATTTCAGTCCAGTCCTGTGAGTCCGTGCCCCCTGCGCCTGCATTAATGGAGATTATGGCATTTTTTGTGTCATCCTCATTGTCTAACATTATTTTTAATGAAAATTTTTTGATGTTTTTCTCAATTATTTTAAGCTGGGATTCCACTTCTTTTTCAGCATCTTTGTCTGATTCTTCAATTGCAAGCTCAAGTAAAATTTCAGCTTCTTCTATTTTGCTGTGAATCACATCCCATGCATTAAGAAGATCAGATATCACAGTTCTTTCCTGCAGCAGTTTTTTTGCTTTATCCGGGTCATTCCAGAAATCTTCCTTCCCCATCATGGATTCAAGTTCTCTTAACCTGTTTTTTCTATCAGGAAGGTCAAAGATACTCCTTTATCTGATTTAATTTGTCGTTAAATAAGGTTATATCGTTTTTTGATTCCGTTGACATAGTTTTTTACTCCTGATTTTTTATGAAAATATTATTTTTAACTCGATTATCAAGTTTTTATCGAACATTAAAGATTTAAGAGGGTCAGGCTTTCCTTATTGTCATTATCTCAACTTTTGAGGTTAACATATATTTACTGTTTGATAACAACGAATAAGAAAAGCCTGACCCCCGTTTTGGAAAAATTTCA
>WGCX01000189.1 GCA_015493575.1 Desulfobacteraceae bacterium
GCCTTTTTCCATCTCATGGATTCTTTCTTATTAAGTCCTATGAGTTCACCGCCCTGTCCCAGAAAATATTTAATACCTACAAGGTCACTGTGATCCCATGCCTTACCATGTTTTACTATCCATTCCTTATTAATTTCTTCTATGGTTTTCTGTATGTCAGCAGGCAGGGAATTCCATTTATCCTTGTTCATTGTGACAAAAAAACCGGTTGTATAGGCTGCGGAAAAATCAGCAGTTCCATATTTTACAACTTCTCCAAGTTTCCATCCCTTGTTTGATTCACATGGAAAAACGCCTCCGTCCACAGTACCTTTCTGAATACTTTGATATGTTTCAGGCATTGGAATACCAACCGGGGTTCCGCCGAGAGCTTTGATAACTTTTGCACTTGTACCGTGTCCCCTTAGTTTAAGGCCTTTCATGTCTTCGAGTTTTCTTACAGGCCTGTTTCTTGTCCATACAATTCCGGGTCCATGGGCATGCAGATACATGATTTTTGTATCGTTACATTCTTTGGGTTTAAATTTGTTATAAACATCATTTATTACTTTTGTGGCAACGGTTCCACTGGGATAACCAAGTGGCAGGTCAACCGCCCCGAGCACAGGGAATCTTCCCCTTGAGTAGGCAAGAACTGAAAAACCGATATCGGACAAGCCTTCCACAACACCGTCATAACACTGGGGTGCTTTGGTTAAAGTTCCGCCTGGATAATACTGAATTTTCACCCTGCCATGGGTTCTTTTTTCCACTTCTCTGCACCATGATTCAGCAAGTTTTGACTGGATGTGCGTGGGAGGGAAAAAATTACTATAGGTGAGTTTAATGGTTTTGGCTGCTGCTCCGGTTGTGAAGCTCAAGCAAAAAGCGGGCACGATGAAAAGTGACATTACAAAAACAGCAATAAGATTTTTCTTCTTCATTTGACGATCTCCTCCTTTAATTATGGGTGGATAAATAAATAACTTTTTCAAAGGCAAAACAATTTTACCCTTGAAAAAGACTGTGAATAACCTTTTTGTTAGCTCCATATTAATGATAAAGCAAGTTTTTTAACTAAATAATCTTTAGTGCATTTCATATACTGTGCCCCGCAAATCCATATGGGGTTTTATTTCATATATTTCACAACAATTTCTGCGATATCCTGTGTTTTGATTTCCTCTTCCTTATTAAGTTCCTTCATTCCGTCTTCCAGCATCGTAAGGCAGAACGGACAGGCGACGGCAATATTTTTCACATTTTTTTCAACGATCTCTTCCGCACGTTCAAGGTTTATCCTCTTACCGATATTTTCTTCCATCCACATTCTTGCCCCGCCGCCGCCGCAGCAGAAACTCTCCCTGCCAAACCTTTCAAGTTCTTTAAGTCCGTTTTTTGATACAGCGTTTAAAATCGATCTTGGCTGATCATAAACAGAATTATAGCGCCCGAGATAACAGGGATCATGGTATGTAAGAGATTCCTCAAAAGATTTATCAAGGTTAATTTCCCCTGATTTTACAAGCTGTTCTATAAATTCAGTATGATGGACCACCTCATAGTTCCCGCCAAGCTGCGGGTATTCATTTTTAAGTGCATTAAGGCAGTGGGGGCAGGCAGTTATAATTTTTTTAACTTTGTAGTTATTTAAAGTCTCAACATTTGCCTCGGCCATCATCTGAAAGAGCATTTCATTACCTGCACGTCTTGCAAAATCTCCGGTACATTTCTCTTCGGTGCCAAGGATTGCAAAACTCACACCTGCTTTCTGTAGAATTTTAACAAGACTTACAGAGACTTTTTTGCTTCTGTCATCAAATGAACCTGCACACCCCACCCAGAGAAGATAATCCACATCACTGTCTTCTGCCATGATCTTAACATCCAGGCCGTCTGCCCAGTCAGCACGCTTGTCATATCCGATT
This sequence comes from Desulfobacteraceae bacterium, assembly GCA_015493575.1. Classification (GTDB taxonomy): domain Bacteria; phylum Desulfobacterota; class Desulfobacteria; order Desulfobacterales; family Desulfobacteraceae; genus WGCX01. The sequence goes on from WGCX01000189.1 coordinate 1,908, forward strand.
CCCCAGGGGTTAGCATTACGTTCAAGCCCTTTAAAGGCTGTATTCAACTCACCGGGATAAACCCCGGCCATTAAAGTCTGCCCCTGTCTCATGGCAATGATGCGGGGGACCTGCTCTATGGTCACAGGGCATACCTCTTCACATGCACGGCAGGTGGTGCATGCCCATAGCATATCTTCGGGTATTACATCACCTGTGAGCTGTTTTTTGCTGTTCAGTTCAAGCATCTCAGCTTTAATCTTTTCTATCTGTCCGGAATCTTTGTTTTCTTCAGTATTGTTGTCTGCTTCTGCATTGGCTTCAAGTTTATCTATTTTTGCTGCAAGTTCCGCTCTTTTGATAATATTTTCTGCATTATCAAGTAATTCATGCTTTAATTTGTCATTGAAATCGTTAAGGCTTAAAGGCTTATCCGTTATGTATGCAGGACAGACATCCTTGCAGCGGCCGCATTCGGTACAGGTGTAAAGATCAAGCCCCTGTTTCCAGTTGAACTGGTGAATATGGTTGATCCCAAGGGATTCATCCTCCCAGACAGATTCATCTTCAAGATCGAGAAGTTCCGGTTTTGCATGGGGATAGCCAAGTTTTTTAAAAAACACATTGGGAAGGGCCGTGATAACATGGAAATGTTTGCCAAGGGGCAGGATATTTAAAAATGTCAGCTGGGTGATGATGTGCAGCCAGAACATGCAGACCATGAGAATTTCTATGGCTTTAACGCCCATGCCGGATATTATGGTGCCGGCAACCCTTGTAACGGGTGTCCACAAAAATTCAAAACCGTATTTTGTATTGTTAAAAAAATCAAGGTGTCCGGGGTTGTTATGCATGGCAATGAGATTGTACCTTGCCCCGTCGTACAAAAGATCGGAAACCATTAAAACACCGATGAGAATCAGGACAAGGTAGGCTTCAAATGTGTTGTGCAGCCGCGCAGGTTTAAGGACAAGCCTGCGGAAAAGGGCATAAAAAATCATCAAAAGCACAACCCCTTCCATCACATCTTTCAGGGCGACATAAAGGTATCCGGCGAGATAATTTCCATCAAGAAAAGGCAGTTGAAACCCTTTTACAAAAGCTTCTCCATATATGTTTATGCTGCGGATCAATAAAATACAGAATCCCCAGAAAATAAAGGCGTGCATGATGCCTGCTGCCCGCTCTCTTTTCCTTCCCACAAGACGTTTCTGGCCAAAGGCAAAGATAAATACGTTTTTAACCCTTTCCTTAACATGGCCGAAACGATCTTCGGGTTCAAGCGCTGCAAGCAGCTTTATTTTATAGTACATTGTGCGGCTGAAAACCGCCAGTCCCACAATGAGCAGTATTGACATGAAAAGGGGATTCATAATCTACCTCGGTATTATTATGCTCTGATTTTTTTTATTTCTTCTCTTAAAATGGGAACAACCTCAAACAGATCTCCGACAATACCGTAATCTGCAACATTAAATATCGGGGCTTCGGTGTCTTTATTAACGGCGAGAATCACCTTTGAGCCGTTCATTCCGGCAAGGTGCTGTATGGCGCCTGAAATCCCAACTGCAATATAAAGGGAGGGAGCAACAATCTTACCTGTTTGGCCAACCTGCTTGTTATGGGCCATGAAACCGCCGTCAACCATGGCACGGGATGAACCAAAACCCGCACTTAAATCATCGGCAAGGGATTTTACGAGATCAACCCCTGCCTGATCCTTTGCCCCGCGTCCCACTGAAACAACTATGTCTGCATCTGTAAGGTCTATTTCTCCGCTTGCATCTGTAATAATTTCCTTTATAAGGGCTTTCAGGTCAGTTTCAGGAGCTGCAAGCTTTACTGAATTTTCCGTTCCCGTAATTTCTGCATCAGCCTCAAATGCGCCTGCCCTGACAACGGCCACAAGCTGTTTTGTATTGATTTTAACGCGCTGGAGAACCTTATTTGTTATGGCAGGCCTTATTATTTCGATTCCGCCGTCTTTGAGTATAACATCTGTAATTTCCATTGCGCAGGCTGCGCCAAGCCGGGCTGCAACCCTTGGGGCAACAGCTTTTCCGCTTTCCGAAAAACCGAACCAGATCTGATCTGCATTAAACTTTTTTGCAGCATCAACAACACATGATGCATATGGCCCTGCTGAAAACATTTCAAGCACAGGATCATCTGCAATATACTGGGTATCTGATCCTGCCTCTGCAAGTTCCGGAATTAATGATTCAATATTATACCCCATTGCCACAACAGCAGTTTCAGCCCCGATTGATTTTGCCTTTGACAATAGTTCGGCTGTACTGCCTTTGAGCACACCCTGTTTTATATCTGCAATTACCAGTATTTTATTCATAATAAATTTTCCTTGTAAGAAGGTTTCCGCTTAATTTATTTTAAACCCGATCCTGTATTCATTACTGCAATGTGATATGCCACATATTTTTACATATATATTTTCTGTGCTATGCCAGTTTATTCCATTCATCAGAATTAATACCATGCTTTATAATTCTTTCAACCTCATTGATCATCATGCGTAATTGAGGTGTTGAATACTCTCTATTCGAGGGTATGGTCAAACGATAATGCCCATATATCATGAATTGATGGCGTGTTCCTGAATAAGGGCCATCAAAATCAAGTTTACGCAGGCGTTTTATGAAATCACGCCGTTTACACGGTTGCCATGGACTCATTATCAGCAGGCTCCCTGTTCAAATCATATTCCGCGAGAACCGGAAGAGGATGCCCTAATTTCAAGCCGGTAAGGACCCAGTCTTCAAGCGTTGAGCGTAATTCACTTTCACATTCCCGCAATGTTCCGGCAAAAGCTATAACTCCTTTGCAGGAAGGAATACGCCCGGAGAATGTTCCATCTTCAAGCTTGTCATATTCTGCCTGCGATAATGCATTTTCAATGTATCCTGTAAGAATAAACTGCAACATTGCCCTCCTTGAATTATCAGCATCTATCTATGGTTTATATGCCTGCATACACAACCCTTTAACTTTAAAACACCTTTGCTTCACTTGCAAGAAGTCCAACAACCTGAGCCGTGATTTCAGCAGGTTCTCCCTCAAATTTCTGTCCTGCATTACGGCTTTCAGATGCCATGAATTCAGCAATTTCAGACTTTGGAGCAGAACATTCCACTTCTTCTGCAGAAGTTCCAAGTGCTGCAAGATCCATTACATTTATTTTCTTTTTCTTTGCCATCATGATTCCGCGCATTGCAGGAAGCCGCGGTTCATTAATGCTTACATCAACCGTAATAACAGCAGGCAGTTCAAGTTCAACAATTTCAGTTCCAAGATCTCCCGCCCTTGAAACCCTGAGATGCTGATCATCAATTACTTCAATGCCGATGACGTTGCTGACACAGGGCAGACCGAGATTTTCGGCAAGAATTATACCCGTCTGACCGTTATCTGTATCCTGTGCCTGTTTCCCGGTAATTACAAGATCATAATCGCCCTGTTCATAGACTTTCTGCAGTATTTTGGCAAAGGCAAAGGAATCTGCTTTATCAAGTGCAGGATCATCAATTTGTATCCCGTTTTCAATACCCATTGCATAGCATCTGCGGATAATATCTGAATTGTCTCCGCTACCGATACTGACAAGCGTTGTTTGCGCGTTATTATTTTCCTTGAGCTGTACCGCTGTTTCCACTGCATTTTCATCCCAGGCATTAATCACATACTGCAGCCCGTCTTCAACAATAGCGCCGTTGTTTACATGAATGTTCAATTCCACATCAACTACTTTTTTTACCGTTGTGAGAATTTTCAATTTATCCTCCTGTTTGTTTTATATATGCAAGAAAACTCAAATTTAATACGTTCATTTCTATATTTGTCAGAATCCTTGATTCTTTGATGCCGTCTAATTGTCTCCAGATCGACATCATGGCAGTTATTTTAAACTACTGCTCAAAGTATCGACAGCGTGAGCCCCCTTGGGTCTGTAGATCCAGCCCATTGGGACCCAAAGGCGATCAGCCCTTTTGCCCTGCCGGGCGTTAAGAAGCGCAGGCTGTTTGAGGACATATCTGACCGCAGTTCCTGCGCTTTAGGCCGGCAGGGGCAAAAGGGCCGCCGACGGTCCCCGGGGTGGATCTACAGACCCAAGGGGGCGGCATATCACCTTTTTCATATCCTGTTATGGGAAAGACCGGACTAAATGCCGGCCCACTCATGACCGTTTTTTATTAGAAAGTCTTTGTGAAACAAACAACATGTAACTTTCATTTTTTGTCAGAATCCTTGATTCTTTGAGACAAATCCGGCCCACTCCTGATCCGCTCCATGGCAGTTATATTATCCGCTCTTCGCCACAGACAACGATTAATTCGGAATTTCCAAAAGCACATGCAAGTGTCATGTTAAGGGATTTTCCCATTTCAACGGCAAGGGCCGTGGGCCGTGACTTGCTTACCATCACCTGGAGATGCGCCCTTGCAGCTTTCTGGACAAGTTCATAACTTATCCTTGAAGACAGGACAACAAGTCTTGCCG
>WGCX01000190.1 GCA_015493575.1 Desulfobacteraceae bacterium
CCTCAATAATTATACACCCGAAGTTAAGCTGCTTTTAGCATGAAATTTTCAACAAATCAAATGATGCGGATGATACCGTTTCGGATGATACCGTTTGTTTGGAGTATTGGCTGTAGGATAAGGTGGCCTGACATAAAACTGAGGTTGTTTAATACAATCGAAAAAAACAGGTGATACAAGCTGCTCTGGTAAAAAATTATATCTTTTTCCGTCAGACGATCAAATAACTACAGAGTGCTGTTTTCAGGGGATCTCGGCTGCACAGACACGCCAATACTGCCCGACCCTGATCCGCCGGAGGTTGAATGCAGCGAGCAGGAGCACGGTGTGTTTTTTTAAGGGGAGGGCATGATGGAGGCACACCCACAGGCTCTGGTGATACCTACTGTTTTATTTACCGATCGCACAAACTGGAGGAAAGATGTTCTCCGCAGACTGCAGACAAAATTGAACGACCGTTTGTTGCTGCATTTCGAGTATATGTTTTTCAAACTATTTGACTTTAATGCACGTGATTATTACAATGTAAACAATCCTGTTGTTAAAATATTATTGCCGTTTTTAAAGAAGCGGATAAATAACGAGGCTGTCTATGTCTGACACAGAAATGCTTGAAGAACAGTTGCAGCAAACCCTGGATGCCGTAGAGAGGATAATCAAAAGATTTGAACCGGTTCACTCAGCTGATTATTTTACTGACTCTCCTGAGGGTATGGAGAAATTGGATGCTATTTATATTTTTGAACCATGAAAGGCACGGGAAGTAAAAAAATAAAGGACAAAAAGTGTAAACTACTTTTGAAGCATTATGAAGGATGCCGAAAAATCAGATATTTTGATCAACTTGAAGGAAGCCGCGCCGAGACCATGTGGCTGCAGTCAAAATGCGGCTATTTTTTTATTTTCTTAAGCTTATATTGTCCTTTAAAAATGCCCAGCGCATATTCAAGTGAGGCGCATCGTTTTCTTTCCGCTTTAAGAAGTTTAATAAGGTTTGAAACCAGTGCATCCCGGCAGAATTCCGCTCTGGTTCCCGCTTCATTGAGATGGGCATCCAGCGTCTCTGTAAGTTTATCGATCTGAAGTTGCATTTTTGCTATTTTTTCTTCTATTTGATCAAGAGCAGGAGACTCGTCATCCAATACTTTCCGTGAAGACTGCTTAAGTTTCTGTTTTGTAAATATACCCATCCTACCTTTGCCTTTTATCACCTGAGCCAGAATATTCGGAGTAATTATCTTTTTATCATCCGCATATCCATATACAAGGGCTGCATCACACAATAAATTGATGGTTCGCGGTATGCCGCCCGACGCCTTGAATATCATTTCAACAACATCCATGGGAAACAGATCCGGACTACCGCCCGCTTTATCAAGGCGATGTGCAATGTATGCTGCAGTTTCTTCAAGGGGCATGGCAGGCATATGATAACTTACAGAAATACGCTGAGCAAACTGTTCAAGCCCCGGACTCTGTATTTTATCTCTGAGATTGGGTTGACCTACGATCATGATCTGCAGTAGCATCTCATCGTCAGTCTGGAGATTTGAGAGCATTCTTATCTCCTCAAGGACTTCATCGGACAGGTTTTGTGCCTCATCAATTACTAAAAGAACACTTCGCTTTGCAGCATATTTTTTAATCAGAAATTCATATAAAATAGAAATAGCATTTGCCTTTGTTATGCCATTATCATATTCAATTTCAAATTCATCTAAAATAAGTTTTATAAAATCATCTGATAAAATATTGGTATTAAATATCACCGCAACATCAGTATCCGCTTCAATCCGGTTCAACAGATACCTTATAAGCGTAGTTTTACCAATACCAATTTCACCGGTTAGCATGACAAACCCGATTTTTTCAGTAAGACCATACTCGAGAAAAGTTAAAGCATGTGCGTGTTCGTTACTCTTGTAAAGGTAACCCGGATTTGGAACCAGGCTGAACGGTTTTTCTTTAAATCCAAAAAATTTCGTATACATTTATTGATCCTGCTTATTGAGAACAAATCCGATAAATTTGTCTTTAGGCAACAGTTCAACTGCTTTTTTTACATCTTTTTTTGATGTAACACCGGCTTCAACCACCATGAGAATACCATCCATAAGTGGTGCCATTGCAATGGCCTCAGACCTTTCAAGTACAGGGGGAACATCAAAAAAAACATATCGGTCATGGTACCTGTTTCCCATTTCCTTTACAAGTTTTGCCATCATTTCCGAAGAAAGCAGTTCAGATGAATCCGTAACTGTTCTGTCCCCGGAAATAAGTGTTAATTTTTCCACACCCGGCCATATTATGAGATCATTTAAAGGGACATCGTCTAAAAAATAATCAATGAGACTGAGCTTACTCTCTATGCCAAGATATTTGTGTATATCCTGGCCTTTAAAATCGCAGTCAACAAGAAAAACCGTATGATTCAAAGCCCTGGCAAAGGTAAATCCCATATTGATACAAGTAACAGTCTTTCCTTCTCCACGGTTAGCACTGGTTACCATTATGGTATTCATAGGTTTATCAGTAGATTTCTGTTTAATCCGGGTTCGCAATATCTTGTACCGTTCAATTTCACTTTTGCCCGGATTAAGACAGACCCCCCTGTTCTTTTCTGTGACAACCGGATCTAAAAGACGTCCTACAGATTGATTATAAACAGGTGACTGACGGACCGCAACCTTTTTATCCACCTTTTTATTTTCAGTTTTCTTCTCAAGCTCAACCAGCGAGTTAAGGATTCTTTCCTTTTTAGCTTTATCAAGAGCTTTTCTTAATTTCATTTTAATATTTCCTAATAACGGTCATGAGGCGGATCTGAACTGCGTTACAGCGCCTCCCAACGAACATGGAAAGAGCATCAGTTGCTCTGTGAAAAGTGAGCTCTTTCTTATAAAAAAATAAAAAATCGTAAATTAAAATTTACGCATAATTTTAGCCCATACCACATTTAAATCCATAACATAATTATTAAATAGTACTATCAGCACCACCACCGACGTTATGACAGTGACAGATAAGATTATCCTTTTCATGAAACGTCGTGTTCTATCCTGACTGGTGATAATTTTCGGCACCACTGTCAGTACGGGAAAACCCGTTGCCCTGTGCAGGGATTCCGCATCCCTGAAAGAGGTATCGCTAAATTCGATGATGGATGCGAATCCAACACCTGCTCCTATTCCAAGGACAATTCCGATCAGTATAATGGCCAGTCGATTGGGTTTAAAAGGTTTATCAGGAAGAGTAGCTGATTCAACAAGGGTAAAACGTTCCCCCTGCTGTTTAGTTTCAAGTTCCTGGGATACTCTTGCCTCCATCATTTTTGCCTGACCTGTTCGTATTTGAGGATGACATGATAGCAATCTTTGTAACCATGTTGTTCCACTTCTAGGGCAACCTACTATGAAAACCAAGCTTTGTCCCTTGTAGTTCATAGCCAGCACACTGCCTTCACACTTCTTTTCCATTTTGGATGCTCCAGTTCGCTTGCGATAGTATATATCCTTGGCCTTCCCAAGGTAACTGACCGGTTCCATAGTAATCTGTTTTAACAATATCAATAGATGCAACTTGATCTAGCCAGTCAATTTGCCTTTTTTCAGATGAAAAGCCAATTGAAACAAAGTATCTACCTGGGACTAGTGGTAACTCATCAATTTCACATATAATTACGGAGATACCAGTGTTCAAATCACAATAATTCAACACCCATCTTGAGTTAAGTGCATAGATATCAATACCAAGCACAGTTTTAAAATGAATTCCCACTGTACAATTATGCATAGTTCTAGACGTCTGGATTTCAAACTGAAACCGGCAACGACTCGCAGGTAGTAATCTATGATTTCCAACGAGGGGATTATCATTCAACGTACCTTTCCGATATATGTCTTCTATATTTCCTCGCCGTTTGAAATTAGAAAGATCTTCAGAGCAGTTGTCATATTCAGGCATCATTTCTCCCAAATAGGACTTTACTATTTCGCTCGTTTTTCCGACTGCTTTCACATAATAGTGTAAAAGACTTTCTGTAAATTCGATTTTCAATAAAAACTCAGGTTTTTAAAATCAGGGGTTGAAAATGCTGGGTCAAAAC